>NZ_FOZD01000003.1 GCF_900113185.1 Agromyces sp. CF514
ACACATTCCGAACCCGGAAGCTAAGACTCGCAGCGCCGATGGTACTGCAGGGGGGACCCTGTGGGAGAGTAGGACACCGCCGGACAACCATTACCAGGAAGGCCACCCCACAGGGGTGGCCTTCCTGCATTTAACACACCACGCGAGTACGGAGAACGACGACGGGCACGCACGGCCCATCGCCACCGCATGCGCGACAAACGAAGGCCGCCCCGAGGGGCGGCCTTTCTGCGTTCGCCGGACCGATCGCTAGGCGTCGACGTCGTCGAGACGTGCGATGACGACCTCGAGCAGCCGCGCGAGCTCGCCGCGTTCGGCGTCGCTCAGGTCCTGCAGCACGTCGGACTCGACGACGTCGGATCCGCGGATCGCGACGCTGAACAGCTGCCAGCCGGCATCCGTGAGGTTCACGAAGATGCGGGTGCGGTTCTCGGCGTCGGGCGTGCGCTCGACGAGGCCGCGCTCCACGAGCTTGTCGAGGCGGTGCGTCATCGAGGAGGGGGCGACGTTCGTGAGCTCGGCGAGCTGGCTCGGCGTCAGGGCCTCCCCGGCCTTGGCGAGCGAGGTCACGACGGCCCACTCGCCCGCGGTGACCTCGAGGTCCACGAGCTGGCGGGCGTACCACTGGTCGAGCTTCTTGGTGAGGCCCTGCACCGCGGTGATGACCCGCTGCACCGACTCCTCGCCGCCGGCCTTGACGTACGTCGCGACGGCGCGCCGATGGAGTTCCTGGGCGCTCGGAGTTCGTCTGGCCATACGGGAATTCTCCCATGCTTCTTTCGGTTGCTAATATTTCGATATCGAAAACTTCGGAATCGAAGAGCGCGGGTGACGGGCCGAGGGCGGCGCGGGACATCCGTCGCTCCTCGACGACCTCGGGAGGGGGCGCCTTCATGCGCGCGAAACTGCTCGTGCTCGCCAGCGCCATCGGCTCGCTCGGCTGGGGAGCCGTGCTGCCCTACCAGTACGCCTACGCGGCCGACACTCGGGAGTGGGGCGCGCTGATCGCGGCCGGTGCCTCGTCGCTCTTCTCGGTGGGGGCGCTCGTCGCGGCGCCTCTCGCCGGCCGACTGGCCGACCGCTTCGACCCCGTCCGCGTCGCCGTCATCGCCCAGGTGCTCGGCGCGGCGGGCGTCGCGTCGCTCGTGTTCGCCGACGTTCCGGCGCTCTTCCTCGCTGGCATGCTCGTGTTCGGACTCGGCCTGTCGGCCGCCGTGCCGGCCAAGCAGGTGCTCGCGCTGAACTGGTCGTCGAGCGCGGATCGCCGCAAGATCTTCGCCTACAAGTTCACCGCCGAGTCGCTCGGCATGGCGGCCGGCGCGTTCCTCGCGGGGCTCGTCGTCGATCTGAACCGCGCCGACGGACTCGACATCGGTTTCCTGATGGCGGCCGGCGGTTTCGTGCTGTCGTCGGCGATCATCGCCCTCGCCGGGCGGATGTCTCGAGCGGGCGCGCCCGCGTTCAAGTCGCCGGCCGGCGTTCGCGGCGTCGTCGAGTCCCCCGCGACGGGAGCGCTCGGCGTCGTCGACGCGGCGACGGGTGCCATCGCCGTGGTCGACCTCGACGGCGACGGCCACGCCGACGGCGCCGCACGTTCGCGCGGCGCGCTGAGGCTGATCTTCGCCCAGCCGGCGATGCGCTGGACCGCGGTCGTCACCATCGCGCTCGCACTGGGGTTCTACGCCCAGTTCGAATCCGGCCTGCCGGCCTACGGCCTCACGGTGCTCGACATCGACCCCTCGGCGATCGGCATGGCTGCGGCCGTCAACTGCCTCGTCATCGTGGCGTTGCAGGTCATCGTCGTGAAGCTCACGGCGAAGCGGGGCGCGCCAGCCCTGCTCATGGTGGTCGGCAGCGTCTGGGTGGTCTCGTGGCTGATCCTCTCTGCGGCGCAGTTCGCCCCCGGCGTCGCGACGGCGATGTTCGTCATGACCTACGGCATCTTCGCTGTGGGCGAGACGATCTACAGCCCCGTACTGAACCCGCTCACGGCGCAGCTGGCGCCGAAGGGCATGGTGGGCCAGACGCTCGGCACGATCGCGGCGCTGCAGACCGCGTTCTCGGCCGCAGGCCCGCTCGTCGCAGGTGTGCTGCTCGGCGCGGGACTCACCGATGCGTTCCTCGGCATGCACCTGGCCGTGAGCGTGGTCGCCGTCTTCGCGGCCTGGCGGATCAAGCGCGCATTGGCTGCGACTCCCGCCCCGACGGAGACGGTGGCGGCGGGTGCGACGCCGAGCGTCTCCGAGGTACGGTCACGCGAGGAGCCTCCGACGACTCCGGTCGATCTCGTCCGGGCCTAGCGCGCACCGGCTGCGCGCCCTCGAGGGAGGCGATCCGTGCGGCCGACACGGCGGAGGGGCGGATGCCTCGGCATCACGCCGCGGCATCCGCCCCTCTCGGTCTGCTGCTAGGCGCCGACGATGACGAACTCGTCGAGCGCCTTGCGCTCGCGCGGTGCGACCTCGCGCTCGCGGAGCACGTCGGGCAGCGCGTCGATGTTACCGAGGGCGCCGACGGTGGTGATCGAGACGACCTCCTGGTTCTCGGGGAGGCCGAACGCGTCATGGATGGCTGCCGCGTCGAAGCCGCCCATCTGGTGGGTGTGCAGACCCTCGTGCTGCGCCTGCACGGTCATGTGCGCCACCGCCTGGCCGAGGTCGTACCGCGCCCACGGGCGCGGACGGCCCTCGGCGTCGGAGGTCTCGGCGACGTTCACGATGAGCACGGCGGCCGAGTCGGCCCAGGCCTGGTTGAAGCCCGCGAGCGCGTTGTGGATGGTCGTGAAGGCCTCGGTGCCGCGTCGAGCGACGATGAAGCGCCACGGCTGCGTGTTGTTGGCCGAAGGCGCCCACCGGGCCGCCTCGAAGATCGTGCGCAGGGTCTCGGTGTCGACGACGGCCGCCGGGTCGAACGCGCGGGGGCTCCAACGGTCGGCGAGCGGGTCGATGAGCGGCGCCTCGGTGGCGGCGCGACGCGAGGTGAGATCGGTGACGAGGGTCATGGCGAACCAGCTTTCAGAGTGGGGGAACATGTGCCGGGGCGCCATCGACCCATTCCATTGCAACGCATGAACCTGTGAGACATTCCCGGAGGACGTGAGCATCGTACCGACGAAGCCTGATGCGGAGCCGATGCAGCCGGGTCGCGGTCGTGAACTCCGATCGCGATCGGAGTCCGACTCGTACGATGGCCAGATGATCACCGTCGACGGCCAGGCCGCCAGAGTCCTCACCGCGTACACGGACCTGCTCGTCGAGCGGGGCATCCGCGGTGCGACGCTCGAGGCCGTTGCGAGCCGGGCCGGCCTCTCGAAGTCGGGTGCGCTGCACCACTACTCGTCGGTCGGGGCGCTGCGTGCCGCGTTGTTCGTCGAGCTGCGCGCCCAGGCGCGACGCGACGCCGACGAGCTGCGTGCGGAACCCGAGAAGGCGGTGCGCTACTACCTCGTGTCCTCGCTCGATCGCGACAGCGAGCTCGAGCGCGTGATCGACGCGGGGTACCGCATCGCGCAGACGGGCGATGAGACGGCCCTCGCCGTGCTTCGGGAATGCCGTGACGACTGGCTCGACGCCCTCGTCGCGGCGACGGGCGATGAGAGCCTCGCGCGCATGGTGCTCTTCGTCGGCGACGGCATGAACCACAACGCCCTGCTCAGCCTGCGCGAGGGCGATGACGTGCTCACCGAGCCGCGCGTCGACGAGCTCGTCGGGGTGCTCGAGGGCCTCCGGCGCGACGCAGCGCGAGGCTGACCGGAAACCGGCGCGCGCGGCGCGGCGCCGGGCCAAACGCGAACGGCCCGGTCGGGATCCGACCGGGCCGTTCGTGGATGGAGCGAGGTGCGGCGCTACGCGGCCGCGAGCTCCTCGCGGATGCCCGCGACGAACGCGTCGATGTCGGCCTCGCTCGTGTCGAACGAGCACATCCAGCGGACCTCGCCCTTGGCGGCATCCCAGTCGTAGAACTTGAAGCCGCGGTCGCGCAGGCGGTCGGCGACGCCGAGGGGCAGCACCGCGAACACGCCGTTGGACTGCGTGGGCTGGCTGAAGCCGAGGCCCGGCAGTTCGCCCGCGGCGATGCCCGCGTCGAGTGCTTCGCGCAGGCGGCGGGCCATGGCGTTCGCGTGCGAGGCGCTCTCGAGCCACAGGTCGCCCTCGAGCAGCGCGATGAGCTGCGCCGACACGAAGCGCATCTTCGAGGCGAGCTGCATGTTGAGCTTGCGCAGGTACTTCAGGCCCTCGGATGCGGCGGGGTTCAGCACCACGATCGCCTCGGCCCCGAGCGCACCGTTCTTGGTGCCGCCGAAGCTCAGCACGTCGACGCCGGCGTCGCGCGTGAACGCGCGCAGCGGCAGGCCGAGCGAGGCGGCTGCGTTCGAGAGGCGGGCGCCGTCCATGTGCAGGAGCATGCCGTGCTCGTGGGCGTGATCGGCGATCGCGCGCACCTCGTCGGGCGTGTAGAGCGTGCCGAGCTCGGAGGTCTGCGTGATCGACACGACGAGCGGCTGTGCGCGGTGCTCGTCGCCCCAGCCCCATGCCTCTTCGTCGATGAGCTCGGGCGTGAGCTTGCCGTCGGGCGCGACCACGGTGAGCAGCTTCATGCCGCCGACGCGCTCGGGCGCACCGCCTTCGTCGGAGTTGATGTGCGCGGTCTTCGCCGAGATCACGGCACCCCAGCGAGGAAGCATCGACTGCAGGCCCGTGACGTTCGCGCCCGTTCCGTTGAAGACCGGGAAGGCCTCGACGCCCTCGCCGAAGTGGTGGGCGAAGACCTGCTGCAGGCGCTCGGTGTAGGCGTCTTCGCCGTAGGCGACCTGATGACCGCCGTTCGCTGCAGCGATCGCGGCCAGGACCTCGGGGTGCACGCCCGAGTAGTTGTCGGAGGCGAAGCCGCGCACGGTCACGTCGTGGATGGGGGTGTTCTCGAGACTCACCGGACCATCCTGCCACTCGAGACTGACCGAACTCTGCGGCCACCTGCGATCCGGTGGCATCGCGCGGGGTGCTGGGGTGCGCCGACCCGCACGGGGGTACGGATGCCGCGGGCATCGCGCCCGCGGCATCCGCTCGCCCGATCGGGACGAGACCGACGGATCAGTTCAGGGTGAACGCGACGGTCGAGGTGTTGCCGGCCACGTCATGGACGACGAGCGTGTTGGCGCCGCGGACCGCGCCGAGCACGCCTGGCTTGACCCCGTTGAGGTCGGACCAGGCGTTGTTCGTCAGGTCCTTCACGACGCCGTTGAGCACGACCTTGTCGATCTTGCCCGCGTCGTACAGCTTGAAGCTCACGCGGTCGTAGACGCCGTCGGCGCCGATCGTCTCGCCGGCGCCGGTCTTGACGGTCGCGGTCGGCGCGGTGGCGTCGATCGTGAAGGCGAAGGTCCCCGTCCTGGCGATGTTGCCCGCAAGGTCCTCGGCGTTGAACTTCACGGTGTAGGCACCGTCGGGCAGGGACACGGTCGCGCGGTGGGTGCCGGCGGTCGCGCCGTTCATCGCGCTCTGCGTGCTCTTGACGAGCGTGCCGTCGCGGTAGACGTTCGCGACGATGCGCTTGAGGCCGCGGTCGTCCGTCGCGTCGACCTGCACGTCGAGTGCGCGGAACGGCCCGGCGGCCGTCGGTGCGGCGAGCGTGGCGACGGGCTTGGTCGTGTCGGGGAGCTCGGGCGCGGCATCCTGCTCGAGGGCGACGCGGTCGACGGTCCAGAACGCGCTGTTCGTGCCCGTGTAGTGGAAGCGGAACTGCGCGGTCCTCGCGCCCGCAGGCACGTCGAACGCCAGGCGCTCATTCGCGTTCGTGTTCGCCGCGTAGGCCTTGAGCGACTGCGGCGCGCCGCCGTCGTAGCTCACGAGCACCTCGGCCGACTGCGGACCGTCGATGAAGTAGTTCGTGGCGTAGGCGAGGGTGGCGGTCGCTGCGCCGGTGAGCGGGTACGCGGGGCTCACGAGCGTCGAATCGAACTGGCCAGCCGCGTGCGACTTGTCGTCCCACTCGTCGGAGTCGGCCACGGCGAAGACGTCGCGGCTGCGCACGCTCGTCTCCCGGCGCTGGCCGAGCTCGACGTTCGTCCAGAAGTCGTCGGTCGCGAACGACCAGCCCGCCCACTCGGCGACCCCGCCGGCGGGCATCCTCGAGTTGTCGATGCTCCAGCCTTCGGGGGTCGTGTGCGTCCATCCGAGCACGCCGTTCGCCGGGCGGGTCTCGTCGACCTTGCCCTGCAGCACCGGACGGAGGGCGTCGAAGTCGTCGGCCTTGAGGTCGCCGATCGCGGTACCGTCGAGCTTCCACGCGGGGTCGGCCGCGATGCCGTCGGCGGCGAGCACGGTCGGCGCGATGTCGACGATCTTCACGTCGTTGCGAACGGACCCGGCCGCGATGCCGGGGCCCGTGGCGACCACGAACGTCTTGCGCTCGGCGGGCGTGCTGCCGCCGTGGCCGCCGGTCGGGGTGTGGCCGTGGTCGGCCGTGACGATGATCGTCCAGTCCTCGGTCGACCGCGTGGGCCGGGACTCGACGGCTGCGAGGATCTGGCCGAGCTGGCCGTCGACCTTTTTCAGCGCTGCCGCGTAGGCGGCGCCGTTCGTGCCCACCGAGTGGCCCGCGCCGTCGACGTCGTCGAGGTGCACGAACACGTCGTCGGGGTCGCCCGCGCTCAGGGCCTCGACGGCCTTCGCGGTCGTGCCGACATCGCTGCCGCCGGCGATGCGGGTATCGACCTTCGAGCCGAAGACCATCTGCGGGATCGGCGTCCAGGTCCCGACGACGAGGGTGTCGCGTTGCGGAGTCGCTGCCTCGATACGCGAGAGGTAGTCGGGGTACTCGCCGTACTTCGGGTTGCTGAACGAGTTGTCGACCACGTTGTGCTTGTCGGGCCAGACGCCCGTCGCGATGGTCGACCAGCCGGCGCCCGACACCGTGCCGGCCATGGGCTGGGCGTAGAGGTTGCTCGCGGACGTGAGCCCGCCCGCTCGCAGGCCGTCGAGGTTCGGCATCTCGGCCGCCTCGAGGAAGTCGAAGCTCGCTCCGTCGATGCCGACGACCAGGGTCTTGGCCGAGCGGCCCGTGTCGGGCGCGGCGGCCGGAGCGGGCATGGCGGCCGGAGCGGCCTGCGCGGCCTGTGCGCAGAGCGGCGTCGCGACGAGCGCGGCGGCGAGGAACGAGGTCGAGACGGCGCGGAGTGCGCGGTTCGGCGAGGGCATGGCGATGGACCTTCCGATGATGGCTGGGATTCGCGGCGACGGATGCCGCCGCGATCCAGTCTTCGGAGATCGAAGCCTCGGATGGGCGCGTATCGGGAGTTGTCGAGACATGTTCGCCCCGGGTTCATGCGGCCCGACCCGAACTCGCCGAGTTCGCGTGAGGAGCAAGGTGAACAACTCCGCAGAGTTCGCGGATCTTGTCGATACACGTCGGATGCTGCGGCGGGTCTCGATGCGGCGCCGGGGTGCCTGCTCGACCGTCGGTGGCCTGCGGGTGCTGAACGCACGGATGCCCCGGGGCGCCGGCCCCGGGGCATCCGCTCGCCTGACGGCGAAGCCGTGTCTCGACTCAGCCGCGCAGGGCGTCGCCGAGCTTCACGCGGGCGCCGGTCTTCAGCAGCGAGTTGCGGTAGATGCGCTCGCCGATGAGCACCGCGGCGACCGTCGTCGCGAGCAGGATCGCGAGCGAGACGAACGGCTCCCACCACTCGGCGGAGCCGAGGAACACGCGCATCGGCATGCCGACGGGCGCCGAGAACGGCACGTAGCTCATGATCGAGAGCACCGTCGGGTCGTCCCTGAACACGATGATGAGGAAGTAGGGCAGCATCACGAGCATCGTCACGGGCGTGGTGACCGAGCCGATGTCCTCGGCGCGCGAGACCATGGCCGCGGTCGCCGCGAACAGGGCGGCGAGCATCACGAAGCCGATCGCGAAGAAGACGATGAACCAGGCGACCGAGGCGCCGAGCCCGCCGAGCAGCACCTTCTGCCCGGTGAGCATGAGCCCCAGCATCGCGATCACCGCGATCGCGATGATCTGCCCGAACGCCAGCACGCTGTTGCCGATGACCTTGCCCGTCAGCAGTGCGCGTGCCGAGACGGTCGAGAGCAGGATCTCGACCACGCGGGTCTGCTTCTCCTCGACGACGGACTGCGCGATGGTCGAGCCGAACGTGATCGCCGACATGAAGAACACGATGCCGAAGCCGAAGGCGACGAAGTACGCGAGCATCGGGTCGACCGCGGCCGGCTCGAGCAGCTCGACGCTCGGGGAGATCGCGAGCGCCGAGGCGACACCGGTCGGGGCCTGGTCGAGCCCGATCACGGTGATGCCCAGCGGGTCGGAGGCCGAGGGCACGACGATCGCGTCGACCTCGCCGTCGCGCAGCAGCTGCTCGCCGGCGGCCTGGTCGTCGACCGGCACGGGGTCGAGCGCGGCATTGCCCTCGACCGCGGACGAGGCGCCCGCGACGACGGCGACCTTCGTCGCCTCGTTCTGCCCGCCGAACAGGCTGCCGAGCACGACCGAGGCGAGCACGGCGAGCATGAGCACGCCCGTCGAGATGAGGAACGTCTTGCTGCGCAGGCGCATCGAGATCTCGCGGCCCGCGATGAGGCTCACGCTGTCGACGAAGCGGGGAGTGGCCGGACGATCGAGGGTGGTGCTCATCGCACGACCTCCTTGAAGATCTGGGCGAGCGACGTGCGCTCGCGGGTGAAGCTGACGAGACCGCCGCGGCCGACGGCCTCGGCGAGGGCGGCCTCGCGCGCGGCATCCGACTCGGCCTCGAACACGGCCCAGCCGCCGTCGAACTCGATGACGTCGATGCCCGCCTGCTGCCTCAGCCACCCGGCGTCGCCTGCGACGAGCAGCTCCCAGCGCTCGGTGCCGTGCTGGGCGCGCAGGGCCTCGCCGGTTCCGGATGCCGCGATGCGGCCGCCCGCGATGATGACGAGGTCGTCGCAGAGGCGCTCGACGATGTCGAGCTGGTGCGACGAGAACAGCACGGGAACGCCGGTGGCCGCGACATCCGCGAGCACGGCCTGCACGGTCTCGACGGCCATCGGGTCGAGGCCCGAGAACGGCTCGTCGAGCACGAGCATCTCGGGGCGGTGCACGAGCGACGCCGCGATCTGCGCGCGCTGCTGGTTGCCGAGCGAGAGCGACTCGATGGTGTCGTTCGCGCGCTCGCCGAGGCCGAGTCGCTCGAGCAGCTCGAGCGCATTGGCCCTGGCGGCGGCAGGAGCCCAGCCGTGCAGCCGCGCGAGGTAGACGGTCTGCTCGAGCACCTTCATCTTCGGATACAGCCCCCGCTCCTCGGGCATGTACCCGAAGCGGCGGCGGTCGACCGCGCCGACGGGGGCGCCGTCGAGCAGCACGGTTCCGCCGTCGGAGGCGAGCACGCCGAGGATGATGCGCATGGTCGTGGTCTTGCCGGCGCCGTTGCCGCCGACGAATCCGGTGAGCCGGCCGTCGCCGACCGAGAAGCTCACGTGGTCGAGGGCGAGGCGCTCGCCGTAGCGCTTGGTGACGTCGTGGAGTTCGAGCATGCCTTCACGGTACGGACGCCGCGGGGTCGCGGCATCCCCCTTGCGGCGGGTGTGCCGACGGTCCGTCGGTTGGCGCGGGCCGGGCACGAGGCGGGCGATCCGCCGCAAGGGGGAGCGGTCGGACGTCGCGTCTCAGCCGAGCGGGATGCTCTCGCCCGTGGCGAACCCGTCGGGGGAGATCAGGCGCCCGAGGTGCTTGTGCACGCGGAGCACCATGGAGCGGTCGACGATGCGCGCGCCCGGCAGGCGGCGCTCGAGCTCGGCCTCGCGCTGCACGACCTCGGTGCGCGACTTCGAGCTCACCGCGAGGATGAGGTTGTACGGGCCGGTCACGACCGTGGCGAACTGGACCTCGGGCATCTGGGCGAGCATGGCGGCGCTCGATTCGATGGTCGCGGTGGGCACCTGCACGAAGAACCACGACACGATCGGCCAGGTCGAGTACGGCCCGGAGACGTCGGCGCGGATGAGCAGGCGCTCGGTCTGCCGCAGCCTCGCGAGGTAGTCGCCGGCCCGCTGCGGACTGATGCCGAGCCGCTCGGCGATCATGCCGTACGAGGCGCGCCCGTCGCGTTCGAGCACGCGCCGCATGCCTTCGACGATGGCCGCGTCGACGTGCTTGGCCGAGCTGGCCCGGGGCGGGCGAGGAGCGGGGATGCGCGCGACCTGCCCGTCGGAGAGGGCGCGCACGGTCCAGCTCGACCCGAGTCGCAGGGTGAGGTTGACGATGTGCGACTGCACCGAGCGCACCCCGGGCAGGCGGCCGAACCGCTCGATGACGGCCTCGGCGAGCTCGGCGTCGTTCGCGGCGACGAGCGTGGCGATCAGGTCGCGCCGACCGCTCGTGAGGTCGATGGAGTAGACGGCGGGATCGAGCGCGAGCTCCTCGGCGGTCCTCGTCGCCTGGCCCGGTGCGCAGCTGAACTCGATGATCGCCGAGGCGGACTCGTCGGCACGGCCCGGCAGGGTCGTGAGCCATGCGAATCCCGCCTGCTCGATGCGCGCCCAGCGTCGTGCGAGCGTCGCCGGATCGCTGCCGAGGATCGGGGCGAGCGTCGTCCAGGGAACCCGGGGTTCGACCTGCAGGGCGTGGAGAATCTGCAGATCGAGGTCGTCCAGACCGGAAACGCGCATCATCACCGCCGAAGTCACGAGTTTCCTGCATCCTAACCGCACAATGCGGCAGGCGCGCAGAATCTTGCAACACCCCATCACCGTCGATCGAAGTGGACCCGTCGTGACCGTTCAACCCCTTGCAGCCGCCGACCTCCGGGTCGGCCGCTTCCTCGTTCCCGTGCTCATCACCCTCGAACTCTTCAGCGGCCTCATCCAAGGGTGGATCGTGCCGCTGCTCGGCAGCGTCGCCGAGCACTACCGGGTGTCCGGCGGCGCCGTGAGCTGGGTGCTCACCGTCGGCCTGCTCTCCTCCGCCGTCTCGGTGCCGCTCATGGTCGTGCTGGCAGACCGGTTCGGTCGGCAGAAGCTGCTCGTCATCGCCGTCGTGCTCTCTGCCGTCGGGTCCGTGCTCATCGCCCTCGCCCCGGCCTTCCCGCTCGTGCTCCTCGGCGCCGTCATCCAGGGCCCGGTGGCCGCGTGCCTGCCGCTCGAGATGGCGCTGCTCAAGCACTTCCGACCGGAGCGGGCGAACCGCATCATCGGCTACCTCGTCGGCATGCTCACCATCGGCGTCGCGCTCGGCGCCGTGCTCGGCGGCGTCGCGATGGACGCGATCGGCAACCTGCCCGTCGTGCAGTTCCTGCCGGCGGCCGTGCTCGTGCTCTTCATCCCGATCGTGTGGCGGCTCGTGCCGCGCGACTCCGGCGACGCGACGCGTTCGGTCGACTGGCTCGGGGCGACCACGCTCGGCATCGCGCTCGTCGGCGTCATGTACGGCCTCTCCGAGGGGCCCGTCTCGGGCTGGGGCTCGCTCACGGTGCTCCTCCCCCTCGTCATCGGCGGGATCGCGCTCGTCGGGTTCTTCATCGCCGAGTCGCGCGTGTCGACGCCGCTCGTCGACGTGAAGGCGCTCAAGGGCGCTCGCCTGCTGCCCGCGCTCGTGGTCGGGTTCCTCGCGTCGATGGCGCTGTTCGGCAACCAGACCCCGACGGTGCTCTACTTCACGGCCGACCCGGGCGCCGTCGGCTACGGCCTCGCCGGATCGGCGGGCCTCGTCGGCATCGTGTTCGGCGTGACCGCGCTGTTCTCGAGCGCGGGTGCGTTCCTCTCGTACCGCGTCGCCAAGGGCATCGGCTCGCGGTTCGCCGTGGCCGTCGGATGCCTCTGCATCGCGGTCGGCGTCGGCGGCATGGTGTTCGCTCCGCGCGAGCTGCTGGTCGTGGTCGGGCTCGGCGCCCTCTCGGCGTTCGGCTCGGGCATCGCGTTCGGCATCCTGCCGGGCCTCGTCGTCGAGCGCGCACCGGAGACGTCGGCGGCCTCGGTCTCCGGCGTCTACAACACCACGCGCACCCTCGGCGGCGCGCTGGCCGGGGCCTTCGTCGCCTCCATCCTCGCGGCCGTGCTGCTCTCGGGCGGTGGGGCGGATGCCTCGGCGCCGCCGGTGCCCGCACTGGGGGCGTTCCAGCTCATCTGGGGCGTGTTCGCCGGCCTCAACGTCGTGGCCGCCGCCGTCGCCCTCGCGCTCGGCCGCTCCCGGGCGGACGAGGCATCCGCCTCTTCGACCGACCAGAACTCCCCTGACGACGCACTCACGATCGGAGCAACCTCATGACCATCACCGCACCCGAGACCGCAGCCGCCCGCGACCGCGGGATCGATCCCGACGGCGCCCGCCTCGAGGCATCCGTCACGGCAGCCGTCGAGGCACGTCGCCACGAACTCGTCGCCCTGAGCCACGCCATCGGCGAGGACCCCGAGCTCGCCTTCGAGGAGCACCGCGCGGCCGAGCGCGTCGCGGTGGCCCTCGAGGCGAACGGCTTCGACGTCACGCGCGGGGCCTACGGGCTGCCGACCGCGGTCGAGGGCGTCTACGGCACCGGCGACGTCACGGTCGCCGTGGTCTCGGAGTACGACGCGCTGCCGGGCGTGGGCCACGGCTGCGGGCACAACCTCATCGCCGCCGCGGGCGTCGGCGCCGCGATCGGCTTGCGGGCCGTCGCCGACGAGCTCGGCATCCGCGTGAAGCTGCTCGGGTCGCCCGCTGAGGAGCTCGGCGGCGGAAAGATCCTGATGCTGCGCGAAGGGGCGTGGAACGACACCACGTTCTCGCTCATGGTGCACGGCGGCGGTGCGGACCAGTACCGTACGGCGCCCATGACGACGATGGCGCTCGAGCGCATCATCGTGCGCTTCACGGGCGTGCCCGCCCACGCCGCGGCCGGACCCCACGAAGGCGTCAACGCGGGTGACGCCGCGACGCTCACCCAGGTCGCGCTGGGCCTGCTGCGCCAGCAGCTCAAGCGAGGCACCGTGCTCTCGTCGTTCGTGCGCAACGCCGGCGAGGCGGCGAACATCATCCCCGCGCACGCCGAGCTCGAGATCGAGATGCGCTCGGGGAACGCCGAGGACTGGGCGGTCGTGCGCCGACGCGTGCGCGAGTGCCTCGCCGGCGCCGCGCAGGCCACGGGTTGCACGCTGGAGATCGAGCTGCCCGAGCTGCCGTACGGCGTGCTGAAGCAGGACGAGCGCCTCGCCGAGCACTTCGACGACGTGCTGCGCGAGCTCGGCTACGAGGTGAAGGACCTGCCCGACGGTCCGCAGGGATCGACGGACATGGCGGATGTCTCGCAGTACCTGCCTGCGATCCACCCGATGATCTCGATCAGGGGCATCGACGCGAACACACCCGGCCACAGTCCGGAGTACGCCGCGCTCGCGCGCACGCCGGAGGCGGATGTCGCGGTCATCGACGGCGCGATCGGGCTGGCGCTCGCCGCGGTCAGGGTCGCGGCCGACCCGGAGCACCGGGCCGAGCTGATCGCGGCGCAGGCCGTGCGCGGACCGTTCGCCTGGGAGGACTGACCGCTCGATCGAACGTCGCACGAGCAGCGCCGGCCGGCGGGACACCGGCCGGCGCGCTCGCGTGCAAGGGGGTTCCGGATGTCGGCGGCGCTGGTTACCCTCACTGGGTGAGCGAGTCGGGGGCGAGCGAGGCGGGCGTGCAGGCGAGCGCGGGTGCCGCGGCGCCCGGGGCCGTGGTGCCGCCGCCGAACGGCATGCGCACGTTCATGCAGGTGCTCGTGAACACGGCGATCGCGAACGTCACGACGAGCTTCCTCTGGTTCGCGCTCACGTTCTGGGTCTACCTCGAGACCCGCTCGGTGCTCGCGACCGGCATCATCGGCGGCGCGTACATGCTGCTCATCGCCTTCTTCGCGATGCTGTTCGGCTCGATCGTCGACCGTCATCGCAAGCTGCAGGTGATGGTCTTCTCGAGCTTTGTCACGCTCGGGGCGTTCGTGATCGCCGGCGTGCTCTACCTGCTGCAGCCCGAGTCGTCGCTCGTCGACCTCGGCGGCCCCTGGTTCTGGGCGTTCTCGGGCATCATCCTGCTCGGCGCCGTCGTCGAGCACATGCGCAACATCGCCCTGTCGACCACGGTGACCCTGCTCGTTCCGGTCGAGCGGCACGCCAACGCCAACGGCCTCGTCGGCACCGTGCAGGGCATCGCCTTCATCGTCACGAGCGTGTTCAGCGGGCTCGCGATCGGGCTGCTCGGCATGGGCTGGACCCTGGTCATCGCGATCGGGCTCACGCTCGTCGCGCTCGTGCACCTGATGTTCCTGCGGGTTCCCGAAGCGCGGCCCGTGCCGGCCGAGGGCGAGCGGGCTTCGACCATCGACCTCAAGGGAAGCATCGCCGCCGTGCGAGCCGCGCCCGGCCTGTTCGCCCTGATCATCTTCTCGACGTTCAACAACCTCATCGGCGGCGTCTACATGGCGCTCATGGATCCCTACGGCCTGACGCTCTTCCCCGTCGAGGCCTGGGGCATCGTGCTCGGCGTCTCGGCGACCGGGTTCGTCATCGGCGGCCTGGTGATCGCGAAGTTCGGCCTGGGCAGGAACCCGATCCGCACGATGCTGCTGCTCGTCGTGGGCATGGGCGTGCTCGGCGCGCTCTTCACGATCCGCGAGTGGTGGGTGCTCTACGGCGTCGGCATCTGGTTGTACATGGCGATCATCCCCGCCGTCGAGGCCGCCGAGCAGACGGTCATCCAGAAGGTCGTGCCGTTCGGCCGTCAGGGCCGCGTCTTCGGGTTCGCGGCGGCGATCGAGTCGGCTGCCGCTCCGATCACGGCGTTCCTCATCGCGCCCATCGCCGAGTTCGTCATCATCCCCTACATGAACACGGATGCCGGACAGCAGGCGTGGGGCTGGCTGCTCGGCGAGGGCGAGGCGAGGGGCATCGCCCTCGTGTTCCTCATCTCGGGGCTCGCGATGGTCGTGCTCGCGCTCCTCGCGTTCACGACGCGCTCGTACCGCGTGCTCTCGGCGGAGTACCAGGGCAACGAGGCGTCGGCTCCCGATCCCGATGCCGGCGGCGGAGCGGCCGAAGGCACCTCCGCCGACGCGGCTCAGCGCAGCGCGTAGGTCAGGTTCACGACTCCGCCCGGCCGTGCCTCGACGTGCCGGAACTCGAGGGCGCGGTCGGCGATGCGAGGCGGCGCGAACGAGCGCCCGGCTCCCAAGAGCGCGGGCACGACGCGCAGGTGGAGTTCGTCGACGAGTCCGGCGCCGAGCAGGGCGTCGGTGAGGGTGAGGCTTCCCCAGACGAGCACCGTGGCGAACCGCTGCTTCACCTCGGCGGCCGCCTCGACGCCGTCGCCGCGGAGGACCTCGATCTCGCCGTCACCCCATGGGGCGTTGGGCAGCGTGTTCGAGACCGCGAACTTGGGCAGCCGGTCGATGAGCTCTGCGACCTGCTCGACCGCGGGGTCGACCCCCGGCCAGTAGTCGGCGAACATGCGATAGGTGGTGGCGCCGAGGAGGATCGCATCGGCCTGACCGACATAGGCGAGCTGCTCGGCGTCGTTGAAGTCGACCTCGCCGTCGGCGCCCGGGCGCACGAGCGCCTCGAAGAAGTCGATGCCGCCGTCGGGGTCTGCGGCATAGCCGTCGAGCGTGACGACCTGTTCGACGATGAGGCGGCCCATCAGCGGACTCCGGAATCGAGGCGTTCGACGAGCAGGTCGAACGCGGAGTCCCAGCCGTCGTAGACGTTCGAGTCGCCCGGGGCGCCGTCGATGCCCTGCACGTGGAAGGTCATGAGGGTCTGGTCGCCATCGACGCCATGCACGGCGAGGTCGATCGAGATGACCGGCAGTTCGTCGTCGGCGTCGCCGGGGGAGCCCCAGGTGAAGACGAGGCGCGAGGGCGGCGTGATCTCGCGGTACACGCCGACGGTGGGATAGGTCGTGCCGTCGGGCGCGATCATCGTGTAGCGGTAGTTGCCGCCGGGGCGAGCGTCGATCTCGACCGACTCCCGGGGGGTCTCGATACCCCGAGGATGCCACCAGGCGGCGGCCTCGTCGGGGTCGGTCCATGCGTTCCAGACGACCTCGCGCGGTGCGTCGAAGACGCGGGTGATGGTGAACTGCTTCGATCCGGTGGCGGTCTGCTCAGGCATCCGTCTGTCCTTTCAATGCTCGGAGTCGTTCGCTCAGCAGGTCGAAGCGCTCGTTCCATTCACCGCGGTGTCGATCGACCCAGGCGGATGCCTCGTCGAGCGGTTCGGTGCGGAGGGTGCAGGTGCGCCACTGGGCGTTCGTGGTGCGCTCGATGAGCCCGGCCCGTTCGAGCACCTTGAGGTGCTGCGAGATCGCAGGGCGGCTGATCGCGAACGGCTCGGCCAGGTCTCCGACGGTCGTCGGCCCTTCGCGCAGGCGCGAGAGGATCTCGCGTCGCGTCGGGTCGGCGAGCGCCTGGAACACGATGCTGAGCTCGTCGTGCGCATCACCCAATGTAAGTAACTCCTTAATTAATGAAGTGCTTAACCATAAGGCGGGAGTGTGGCGGCGTCAAGGGCAGGTCTGCGTGAGACTCGACCGGTCGGGCCGACGGTCAGTCGACCTGCTCGCTCGGCAGGCGGCAGAGGATCGCGCCCAGCGGGCGATGACCTCGGCCGGATCGCAGGTGGGTCTCGAGGATCTCGAAGCCGCTCGCCTCGAGAAGCAGGTGCAGCTCGGGCGCCGGCCACCGGTACGCGGTCGTGACGGCGTGGTCGAATCGTTCGATCGACGGCCCCTCGAAGAAACCGAGCACGAGCGCCCCGCCCGGGCGCAGCACCCGTGCGAACTCTGCGATCGGCGCTGGGATGCGCGACGGATCGTGGTGGATCGTCGAGAACCACGAGAGCACGCCGCCGAGCGAGCCGTCGGGCTGCTCGATCCGGTCGATGCTCCCGGTGTCGAACCTGACGCCCGGGTGGGTGGCTCGAGCGTGCGCGAGGAACTCGGGAACGAGGTCGATGCCGCGGGCGTCGAGTCCGCGGCCGACCAGGTAGCCCGTCCAATGCCCCGGCCCGCAGCCCGCGTCGAGCACGGGTCCGTCGACCATCTCGGTCCAGTTGTCGACGAGCTGTCGGTCTGAGGCGTGCACCGGGTCATGGACCCGATCCGCGCGATGTACTCGGCAGCGCGGCGTGAGTACGCGTCGGTGACCTCGGTCATGGGCCCGAGCGTAGCGAAGGGCGCCGACAGCGCGTCGGTCGGGCGCCGCGTGCGGCGGTCTAGGCCCGGTCGTGCAGCGTGACGTGGTAGCCGTCGGGGTCGGCGAAGGTGAAGGTTCGGCCGAACGGGCCGTCGATCGGGCCGGAGACGATCGCGTGGCCCGCGGCGACCAGTGCGTCGTGGATGGCCTGGACGTCGGTGGCGTGCAACCAGATCGCCGCCCCGATGCCCGGCTGGGCCACCGAGGCGAGGTCGGTGCCGGGAACGAGGTCTCGGAGCGCGAATGCGATCGGCGCCGTCTCGAAGACGACGGCGTGGGGCGGGCCGGACTCCGAGCGCACGAGGCCGAGGTACTGCTCGTAGAACGCCTGCGACGCGGCGAGATCGCGGGTCTGGAGGGAGATGAAGTCGGGGCCGGTGACGGGCATGATCGCGTTCCTTCTTTCGTGTCAGTTTTCTGACACAAAATAATCTATGTCAGACTACTGACATGAGTCAAGGTGGAGTCGACCTCGAGACGTCGCTGGGCTACCTGTTGAAGGAGGCGGCGACCGCACTCCGCACGGCCATGGAGGCGGTGCTGCGCCCGCTGGGCATGACGGTGACCCACTACTCGTGCCTCGAGCTGCTCGCGCAACGCCCCGGCCTGTCCAACTCCGAGCTCGCGCGAGGGGCGTTCGTCACGCGGCAGTCCATGAACGTGCTGCTGCAGTCCCTCGAGCGGGACGGATTCGTGACGCGACCGGCAGAGGCCCGCGTCGGCAAGGTGCTCCCGACCCGACTCACCCCGCTCGGCCGACGGAGCCTCGAGCAGGCGACCATCGCCGTGCGGAACGTCGAGCTCAGGATGCTGGCGGGCATGTCGTCCGAGGAGCAGGCCGGCGCGCGGAGGATCCTGCGCAACATGATCCACTCGCTGCGCGACGGCGACGGCGACGGCCACGGCGGGGACGCCTGAGCGAGCAAGCGCCTGCCCGAAGCGGACGGACCGCTGCGGCAACCGCCGGGCGTCAGGCGGAGGGCCGCACGATCCCGTGCTCGTAGGCGTAGACCACGGCGTGCACGCGGTCGCGAAGTCCGAGCTTCATGAGCACCTTCGACACGTGGGTCTTCACGGTGGCCTCGCCCACCCACATGCGCTGGGCGATCTCGGCGTTCGAGATGCCCTCGGCGAGCAGTTCGAGCACCTCGCGCTCGCGCTCGGTGAGCGTCGCGAGCTCGGGCGGCTCGAACTCGGGACCTCGTGCGCCGTTCGCGCCGTGCTCGCCGGCATCGGGGAGTGGTTCGGCGCGTCGTCCTGAATCCGGTACGGGGGGTGCCGGCGGTGCGGCGGGTCGGGCAGGCGCGGTCGGCGCGGCGGAGGCTGCGAGCGTCGATGGGCGTGCGGCTGCCGCCGCGGCATCCGTTCGGCTCGAACGACGCCCGACGGCTTCGATGACCCGCCGCGTGACGTCGGGCGAGAGCAGCGCGTCACCGCGGGCGACGACCTGCACGGCCTCGATGAGCTGCTCGGGGCTCGAGTTCTTCAGCAGGAACCCGCTCGCGCCGGCCTCGAGCGCCTCGAAGAGGTAGTCCTCGCGGTTGAACGTCGTGAGCACGAGCACGGCCGTAGCGGATGTCGCGTCGGCCGTGATGCGCCGGGTGGCCTCGAGCCCGTCCATGCCGGGCATCTGCACGTCCATGCAGACCACGTCGGGTGCGAGGGCGGAGACCTGGGCGACCGCCGCGGCGCCATCGGCCGCCTCGCCGACGACCTCGATGCCGTCTTCGGAGTCGAGGATCGTGCGGAATCCGGCCCGCACGAGGCTCTGGTCGTCGACGACGAGCACGCGGATGCTCACGAGCGCGCCTCCTCGCGTCGCAGCGGGAACCGGGCGCGCACGAGGTAGCCGCCGCGCGCGCGGGGGCCGACCTCGAGGCTGCCGCCCGCGGCGCCGACGCGTTCGCGCATGCCGAGCTGACCCAGGCCGCCGGCCTGACCGGTCGCGCCGCCCGCAGCCCGGTCGCCGACGGGCGGGCGCACGATCGATGACGCGGATGCCGCAGACGGCGCCGCGACCCGCGTCGCCGTTCCGGTGTTCGTGACCTCGACCTCGAGGGCGTCGGGATCCCAGCGCACGCGAACTTCGGCGGTCGCCGACGATCCGGCGTGCTTGCGCACGTTCGTCAGCGCCTCCTGCGCGATGCGGTAGGCGCTGAGCTCGACGACCGCCGAGACCGGGCGGCCGTCGCCGACGACCGAGAACGTCACGGGCAGGCCGCTCGCAGCCGACTCGGCGACGAGCTCCTCGATGCGGTCGATACCGCGGGTGGACGTGCTCGTGGTCGCCGGCTCGTCGTCGGAGCTTCGTGAGCTCGCGGAGGCGGCGGCGCCGGTGCCGATCTCGATCGCGCCGGTGTCGCCCGCGCCGCGCAGGGTGCCGAGCAGCCCGTGCAGCTCTTCGACGGCGTCGCGAGCACTCGACTCGATCGACGAGAGCGAGGCGGCCGCGGCATCCGGATCCTTCGCGAGCACCCGCCTGGCGGCACCCGCCTGCACGCCGATGACCGAGACGTGGTGCGCGACGACGTCGTGCAGCTCGCGCGCGATGCGCAGCCGCTCGAGCGCGACGGCCTGGCTCCGCGTGCGCTCGCGCTCGGCGGCCAGTTCGGCGGTGCGCTGCTCGAGTTCGGCCCTCGCCCGCGCGGACCGGTACGCGGCGTCCCCGAAGTACCATGCACCGCCGAAGTAGAGCAGGTTCGTGAGCACGTTGATGAGGCCGTAGGCGACGAACGGCGAGAGAAGGCCGTCGCGGTCGAGCTCGGGGAGGAAGTCCTGCGCGAACGACGAGGTGATGAGGCCCCAGAACAGCCAGCCGAACATGCCGATCACGATGGCGCCGCGCACGAGGTTCGCCCTGACCCGCGATCGACCCCAGGCGCCGACGGTGTAGATCGCGATGAAGAGCGCGATGTTCGAGAAGAGCAGTTCGACCACGCCGGCGACCGAACCGGCGACGAACACCGCTGAGGCCACGATCGCGACGATCTCGGGCCAGCGCCGACGTGCGGCGAGCGGCAGGGTCATGCCGACCACCCAGAGCGCCGCGCCCCACCACGGGCCGTTCTCGGTGATGCCGGTGATGCGGTAGAGCATGACGCTGGCACCGGCGGCCGCCGCGAGCACGAGTGCGAGCACGACGTCGTGGCGATACGCGCGGCGGTCGGGGTGCGGGCGCACCCATTCGACCCCGTCGATCACGGGCGGTGGAACGGTGGCGCTCATGCTCCAACGCTAGCGAGCGGATGCCGACGACGGATCCGTCGCACGGCGGACTTCGGTCGCGCCGAGTGCGCCGAGCGCGCCCGCGCTCGCCGAGATGCCAGACGTCGTCAGGTCCGTGCGATCGATGCGGCGAAGTCTGGCATCTCGGCGGGCATTCCGCGTCGGCATGGCGCGGGCGTTCGCCGAGCCAGTACGCTCGGGCCCCATGACCGCCGCGACCCCGCCCCAGACCGCCGCCGACGCCGGGCCGGGCGCAGCGGCATCCGTCGCCCTCGCCGACCCGTGCCGCCCGCCGAACCTGCGCCTGCGCGACCGGCCGTTCGACTGGTTCTTCATCGTGATGTTCTCGCTGTTCACGATCACGAGCCTGATCAGCGACCTGCTGCCGTCGATCGGCGTGGACTTCTCGCAGCCGTCGTCGAACTTCTTCGTGAACTCGAACTGGTGGTACGCGCACGACACCGACCCGCTGTTCATGGAGCCGCCGACGTGGATGCGCATCGTGACCGGCCTGTCGGCGTTCGTCTACATGCCCTTCTACATCGTGCTCGTGATCTCGCTCGTGCGCGGCCTCAACTGGATCCAGCTGCCGAGCGTCATCTACGCGACCATGATCTCGACGATCACGGGCATCATCGTGTTCGGCGTGGAGTTCTTCGGCGAGCCCGAGTGGGTCACGCCGAACCCGGTCAAGTTCCTCGCGTTCAACCTGCCGTACGTGCTCGTGCCGATCGTGCTGCTGGTGCGCATGCGCAAGCCGCTGCCCTTCGCGCGACGGTTCTGACCCGGGGTTAGGCTCGCTCGCATGACCGACGCCGTGCCGCCCACCTCGAACGCGCCCGACACCTCGGAGATCGTCGCCGAGCTGCAGCGGCTGCTCCGCGCCGACCAGGTGCTGACGGATGCCGCGGCGCTCGCCGAGTACGCGCACGACGACGCCGAGTGGGCGCCGTTCGAGACGCCGCTCGCCGTGGTGCTCGCCGAGCACGACGACGACGTGGTGGCCGTGGTGCGGCTCGCCGCGGCATCCGGAGCCCGCGTGGTTCCGCGCGGTGCGGGCACGGGGCTCTCTGGCGGGGCGAACGCCGTGGCCGGCGGCATCGTGCTCTCGCTCGAGCGCATGACGCGCATCGTCGCGATCGATGCCGCCGAGCGGTTCGCGGTCGCCGAGGCCGGCGTCGTCAACGACACGCTGCGGCTGGCGGTCGCCGAGCAGGGCCTCTGGTATCCGCCCGACCCGGCGAGCTACCGCATCTCGACCATCGGCGGCAACGCGGCGACGAACGCGGGCGGCATCTGCTGCGTGAAGTACGGCGTGACCCGCGACTACGTGCTCGGCCTGCGGGTCGTGCTCGCCGACGGCGAGATCGTCGACCTCGGGCGGCGCACCGCGAAGGGCGTCACGGGGTTCGACCTCACCGCGCTCATGGTCGGTTCCGAGGGCACGCTCGGCATCATCACGCGGGTCACCGTGAAGCTCCTGCCGCTCGCGGGCCGTGAGGAACGCGCGATCGTCGGGGCCTTCCCCTCCCTCGTCTCGGCGGGGGAGGCCGTCGCGGCCATCAGTGCGTCGGGCATCGTGCCGTCGGCGCTCGAGATCCTCGACCGCACGTGCGTCGAGGCTGTGGACGCGTGGCAGGGGCTCGGGCTGCCGCACGGCGTCGACACGCTGCTGCTCGCGAAGGTCGACGAGGTCGGTGCGCTCGGCGAGCGGCACGCGGCATCCGTCGCCGGACTCATGGCCGAGGCGGGCGCGCTCTCGGTCGAGCAGGCGTTCGAGGCCGACGAGGTCGACCGGCTCTTCATCGCCCGACGCCTCGCCTACCCGGCGCTCGAGCGCCTCGGCCCGGTGCTCACCGAGGACATCTGCGTGCCGCGCGGCGCGGTGCCCGCGATGCTCGCGCGCATCCAGGCGGCTGCCGCCGAGTACGACGTCGTGATCGCGAACATCGCGCACGCCGGCGACGGCAACCTGCACCCGCTCATCATCGCGCCCGAGGGCGACGATGCCGCGAAGGCCAGGGCGAAGCTGGCGTTCGACCGCATCGTCGACGAGTGCCGCGAGCTCGGCGGCACGGTCACGGGCGAGCACGGCGTCGGGCTGCTGAAGCTGCCGGGTGCTCGCGCCGAACTGGGCGACCGGGTGCTCGCGATGCACGCGGCGATCAAGCAGGCGCTCGACCCGAAGGGCACGCTCAACCCCGGCAAGGGCTTCTGAACGCCGGGCGCGCGCGGGTCAGCGCGCCAGGAACGCCAGCAACGCGTCGTTGAACTTCGCGGGCTGCTCGATGTTGGCGGCGTGCCCGTCGTGCTCGATCACGGTCGAGCTCGCGAGGGCGTTCAGATCGGCGGAGGCCGCGGCGTGCGCCGAGGGCCAGAACTCGCTCTCGGCGCCGGCGATGAAGAAGCTCGGCACGGACGCCGCGGCGACGGCGGGCCGCCAGTCGGCGATCGCGTGGTCGTGCAGCAGTTCGAGCTCGGCGTCGGTGAACGTCGGCTTGCCGCCCTTCGGCAGCTCCATCGCGCGCAGGATCCGTGCGATGCGCACGAGGCCCTTGGCCTTCGCCGGGAAACGGCCAGGGTCGGGGATCCCGGTGGCGAAGTACGTGTCGCGGTTCGATTCCACGTAGTCGTAGAAGCCGTGCGGCCAGTCGACGTCGTTCAGCATCTTCGGGGTCTGGTCGACGGTCACGATGTCGCGCACGCGCGCCGCGGCATCCGGTGACTCGTGCAGCATCGCCCAGATCGAGTTCGCGCCCATCGACTGCCCGACCAGGGTCGCGTCGTGCAGGTCGAGCGCTTCGAGCAGGTCTCGGACGTCGGCGCCGTGCCGGCGCATGGTGTGCCCGTCGGCGGGCCCGACCTCCGACCTGCCGTGGCCGCGCCGGTCGAACGCGATGACCCGCAGGCCGACGCGCTCGAGCGGCTTGACCTGGTACCGCCAGCTCGTCGCGGCGGCCTTGAAGCCGGCGACGAGCACCACGGGCCGTGACATGGTGTCGCCGGATTCGAGGTAGTTCAGGCGGACGCCGTCGGAGCTCGTGATGGTGGGCATGCTCGATCCTCTCCTGTCGGTCGGTTCGGCGCGACCGGTCAGCCGAGCGGTTCGGCCGCCAGGTCGCGCGTGCGGTAGAACTCGTGGTCCCAGAGGGCGTAGATCGCCCACGTCGGCAGAATGTACGACTCGGGCATGAAGTCCCGCTGCGACGCGTGGATCTGCCAGCCCTCGAACTTCGTGCCGACTTCGGCCGGCATGGCGTAATTCGGCTCCGGCTGGTTCGCGACCACGAAGGCGCCGACCTTGCCGCCGAACGCGACGAGCGCCTTGGTGGGGCTGATCGTGTAGACGATCTGGTCGGGGCCGGTGTACGAGCCGCCTGCCTCCTCGAGCTGGGCGATCGCGAGCTCGGTGACGTGGCCCATCTGCATATGGTCCTTGTGGCCGGTCGCGCCGCTCTCGGGCCAGAACGTCACGACGATGTCGGGCTTGACCCGGCGCATGGTCGCGGCGACCCGGTCGACCAGCCCACCCTCGTCGACCTCGGGCACGCCGCCGTCGGGGTAGTCCCACACCTCGTGCTCGTCGACGCCGAGGTTGAAGCTGTTCTTCAGCGCCTCGGCCTTGCGGATGTCGCCGAGGTCCTCCTTGCGGCCGACGACCGGGCCCTGCTCGCCGGCCTCGCCGCGCGTCGCGGTGATCATCGCGGTGTACGCGCCGTCGCGGTGCTTGGCCCGGTAGAACAGCCCGTTGACGGTCTGCTCGTCGTCGGGGTGGGCGAACACGCCGAGCACGCGGGTGCCGCCGAGTTCGCCGACGACGGATTCGACGCCCTTCGCGGAGGGCTCGTGGAAGAGGTCGCGTCCGGCCCAGTAGACCCCGCCCACGAGGGCGAGGACGACGGCCGAGACGGTGATGAGCGCGACGGTGCGCTTGCGCATGGGGGTGCTTTCGGGTCGAGCGGATGACGCGCGGCGGCGTGGGTGCGCCGGATGCCACGGGCGTGGGGGTGGCAGCATGCTACCCCGCGGCATCCCGGTGACCGAACCACGCTCGGTTTCGATGCCCTTGTACGGGTGGCGGCGCGGGCGTCGCAGGCGGAGGATGGGCGGGTGAGGGCGAACACGCCATGAGCTCGCCGACGGAGTTGCCGTCGACCCCGACCTCCACGCCCGGGCGCGTGCAGGCCGTCTACTTCACGCTGCTCATCGGCAACACCCTGGCGGCGTCCTTCATCTGGGGCATCAACACGCTGTTCCTGTTGGATGCCGGCCTGTCGAACCTCGAGGCGTTCGCCGCGAACTCGTTCTTCTCGATCGGCATGGTGATCTTCGAGGTGCCGACGGGCGTGATCGCGGACACGCTCGGGCGACGCGTCTCGTACCTGCTCGGCACGGTCACCCTGGCCGTCACGACGGTCATGTACTACCTGCTGTGGGTGTGGCACTCGCCGTTCTGGGCCTGGGCGCTCGTGTCGGTGCTGCTCGGCCTCGGGTTCACGTTCTTCTCGGGTGCGGTCGAGGCGTGGCTCGTCGACGCGCTCACGGCGACGGGCTACACGGGCAGCCTCGAGAAGGTCTTCGGTCGCGGCGTCTCGGTCGCGGGCATCGCCATGCTCGGCGGGTCGACGCTCGGAGGCATCGTCGCGCAGGCGACCGACCTCGGCGTGCCGTTCCTCATGCGCGCAGGAGTGCTCGTGCTCATGTTCGTGGTCGCCGGGCTGCTCATGCGCGACCTCGGGTTCACCCCGGCCGGCCGCGGGCACCCGATCGCGGCGACGAAGCAGGTGTTCGTGGCGTCCCTGAAGTACGGCCTCGGGCGGCCGGGCGTGCGCTATGTGATGCTCGCGTCGATGTTCACGACCGGCGTCGGCTTCTACGTGTTCTACGCGCTGCAGCCGTACCTGCTCGAGCTCTGGGGCGACGAGGGGGCGTACTCGATCGCCGGCCTGGCGGCGGGCATCGTCGCCGGGTCGCAGATCATCGGCGGGCTCGTGGCGCCGTGGCTGCGCCGCCGGTTCCGCAAGCGCACGACGTCGATCATGCTCGCCGTCGGCGTGAGCGCGGCGATCCTCGTGGTGCTCGGCGTGAACCGCAGCTTCTGGGTGGCGCTCCTGCTGCTCGTGCTGTGGGCGCTCATCGACGCGGCGGCCGGGCCGGTGCGTCAGGCCTACCTGAACGACATGATCCCGTCGAGCCAGCGCGCCACGGTGCTCTCGTTCGACTCGCTCATCGGCAGCACCGGTGCGGCGGTGGTCCAACCCGTGCTCGGACGGTCGGCGGATGTCTGGGGCTACCCGTTCTCGCTCGCGCTCAGCGGTGTCGTGCAGGCGTTCGCGGTGCCGTTCGTGTGGCTCAGCCGGCGCAGCGGTGAGGCGGCCGACGTCGCACTGGTCACGGGCGACGCGGCGGAACCCGACTCGGTGCCCGGGTCGTGAGCCCGCGGCATCCGCTCGCCCGGTCTCGGGCCGGTGCCCCGCCCGGCCTCAGCCCTTGCGGTCGAACCGCGGGGTGATGAACTTCGCCGCGACCCAGCCGAGGATCGCGGTGACGAGCCAGACGACGACCGTCGCGAGGATCCACCCGCCGAGGCCGTCGAAGCTCACGCCGCCGAAGAGCGAGGTGATCCACAGCGCGAGGAACGTCGAGAGCAGCCCGGCGATGCCCGCGACGGTCGGGGCAGATCGGTGGAAGATGCTCCGCACGAGCCATTCGACGAGCGCCTGTGCGATCGCGAACACGATGATCGCGACGATGAAACCCCCGGGATGCACGTGGAACCCGGGCACGAGGAGCGAGGCCAGCAGCAGCGCGAGCGCTGCGGTCGCGAGGAAGATCGCCAGATTCACCAGGGTGCGCACCATGCGGCGAGCGTACCGCCGGAGGCGGCGTTCGCGGCAGGACGACCCGCCCTGAAGAAGCCCTGTGAGGCATTGGCCCCCGAACTGGGGGTCTTGATACCCTGAATCGATGTCCCAGCGCAGTGGAATCGCTCGGCACCGCCGTTCACCCATCACCCGCACCGCAGGCGGAGCGGGTCGTCGGGGAGCCCGGCCGCCGAGACGGCCTGGTCCGAGCAACCGGATGCTCGCGCTCGGCGCGGCCGGTGTGCTCGCACTCTGCGCCCTGGGCGCGACCGCCGGCGTGCACGCGGCAGGGGGCGACGACGCGTCGCCTGCCGTGCTCCTCGCGAAGGTGCTCGGCACCGATCGAGCGTCCGACGGCGATGTCGGCACCGATGCATCCGGAGTGCGCCCGATCGGCGATGCTGGCGGAGCCCAGGGCGGTCGCGGCGACGATTCGCCGCCCCAGACCCCGGCTCCGACCCCGAGGCCGACCCCCGACGCTGCTCCGGCTCCCGCCCCCGACCCGGGTGACGGTGCGCCCGACGAGCCTCTCGACCCGAGCGACCCGATGTCACCCGAGTACAACCCCTACCTCGTGCCCGGTGATCCCGCCTTCGTGGGCGACGATGAGAAGTCGGCCTGGCTCGGTCGCGAGGCCGTGGTGCGATCGTGCATGGCGGATGCCGGGTATCAGTATCTCGACTGGCAGTGGTGGCTCGGCGGCAGCCCCCAGCCCGACGGCCTCTCGGCCGATGAGGCCGCGGCCTGGTCGACCGCGCTCCGTGGCGCACCCGATTCCGGCGACGGATGCCGCGCACAGGCGCAGCGCGCAGCAGAAGACGCCGCGGCGGCCGGCACGCCGCTCAGCGCGCCCGTGCCCCCGGTTCCCGGCCCCGAGGTGCCGACGCCGCGTGAGGACTGGCTCGCCTTCCAGAGCGAGGTGCGCGCGTGCATGTCCGACGCGGGCCTCGAGTACCGCTACTGGGAGAACTGGAACCCCGACTACGACTCGACCGAGGGCTCGCCCGCGATGCCCACCGGCATGGATGCCGCGGCGATCGCCGCGTGGAACACGGCGGCCTTCGGCGACGCGAGCGACACGAACGCCGGCGGCGGGTGCTGGGCGACGGGCCTCGAGACGAGCGGATACCGCACGTTCGACGCGTGAGCCGCCCGCCGGCGATGCCGCATGCCGGTGGCCGCCCGAGCGCGGATCGGCGCCCTGGACGCCCTAGACCTCCTTCCAGAAGGCGAGCAGTTCGCGCGCGACGGCGTCGGGCTGTTCGAGCGGAATCAACGTGCGCGCCCGGGTGATCGTCGTGGCCCGCGCGCCCGGCGTGAGCGAGGCGGCACGCTCGGCATCGTCGGGCGACCAGTCGCCGCGGTCGTCGCTCGCGAGGTAGAGGCTCGGGACGCAGATGCGGGGCAGGAGCTCCGACACGTCGACCCGGTCGAGGATGAACGACTGCAGCGCGAGCGCCATGCCGGCCTTCGTCGGCCGGGCGAGGCTGTGAAGGACGACGGGGAGGATGTCAGGGTCGGATGCCGAGGCATCCGTCAGCATCGCCTCGATCACGGCCGAGCGCACCGGCCCGACGGCGCCGAAGGCCTGCAGCAGCGGCTTCAACACGTGGATCTTCCGGCGGAGAGCAGGGGCGATCGGCTCGACCGGCGCGCTGATCGCGACGAACGACCGCAGCACGCCCGGCTGCGTCGCGAGCTCGTAGCCGACGTGGCCGCCGAAGGCGTTGCCCACCCAATCGACGGGCCCACGCACCGCGAGCGAGTCGAGCGCGTCGCGTGCAGCGGAGGCCGCCTCGACGATCGAGCTGCGTCGGTGCAGCGGTTCGTTGCGTCCGAGCCCGGGCGGGTCGATCAGCAGGTACCGGCGGTCGGGTGCCTCGCGGCGCAGGATCGGCAGCACGCGGTCCCACGTGCGGCTGTCGACGAACATCGACGACCAGCACACGGTCGGTCGGCCGTCGACGGGCCCGGACGCTCGGACCGCGAGGTCGCCCAGCCGTGTCGGCACGGCGACCAGCTCTTCATTTGATGTGAGTGAGACTGACATGAAAATGATGTTAACCTGAGTCACATGAAAAGTCGAGAGGGGTCCCCGGGTGTTCCCGGCGAGTCCACGCGGACGTATCGGATGTCGGCGCGCGCCGAGTCCGCAGGGCGAACCGGCGAACGCATCCTCGACGCGATGCTCGCTCGGTTCGCCGGATCGCCCTACGAGCGCATCCGCCTCGACGACGTGGCCGCCGACGCGGAGGTGACGGTGCAGACCGTCATCCGGCGCTTCGGAGGCAAGTCCGGGCTCATGGTCGCGGTCGTCGAGCGAGAGCTCGCACGCATCGTCGAGGCACGCGAGGTCGCCGGGCAGGCGCCGCCGGCCTCGGTGCTCGCGGCACTCGTGCAGCACTACGAGCGTTCCGGAGCGCTGATCCTCAAGATGTACTCCGAGGTCTCGCTCGTGCCCGGGCTGCCCGAGATCGCAGCCAGGGGGCGCGCGTATCACGTCGACTGGTGCCGCCGGGTCTTCGCCGATCGGCTTCCGCGTGATGAGCAGCTGCGACAGCGCCGCCTGGCGCAGGTGGTGGCCGTCTGCGACGCGACGACGTGGCGCATCCTCCGCGAAGACGGGGCGCTCACCCCTCCAGAGGTCGAGCTCGCGCTCGCCGAGCTGTTGGACCCGGTGCTCGACCCGCTCGCCTAGGCGGTGAGCTCGACGACGGTGCCGTTCAGGTCGCGCGCGGCCGCGGCATCCGGGCTCCAGAGATCGACGACGGATGTCGCGAGCAGGCCCTCGAGGCCCTCGAGCGCTCGCACCCGGAACGTGACCGCTGCGGCCGGCGCCTCGGCTTTCGCGAAGCCCTGGGCGAGCGAGCGCATCCAGGACTCCGAAGCCGCCTTGACGGCCGTGTAGTTCGCGCCGCCCGCCGTGGGCGATGCGACCGTCGTCGACGAGACCATCGCGATGCGGCCGGCGGTCGACGCGACGAGGTCGTCGTAGAACGCACGGCTCACGTACCGGAGCGCCGTGAACGAGCGCGCGAGGAACTCGTAGTCCTCGTTCGTCTGACCGGCGATGCCGCCGCCGCCGCGCCAGCCGCCGACCAGGTGGATCACGCCGTCGACGTCGCCGACGCTCGCGTGCACGCGCATCGCGAGCTCGAGCACGTCGTCGCCGTCGGTGAGGTCGGCCACCTCGCCGACGACGCCCGGGACCTCGGCCTCGAGCGCGTCGATGCGGCCCTGGTCGCTGCCGACAGCGACCACCCGCGCCCCCGCGGCGACGAGCGCCCGCGCGACGGCTCGGCCCGAGGCGCTCGTGGCCCCCGCGATCAGGACGGTGCGGCCTGCGACGCCGGACGGCTGGTCGGTCATTACGGCTCCCCTTCGAGCGTCTGGAGTTCAGGCGGACGCACGCTGCTCAGGCCGGAACACTCCGGTCGGTCCTGAGCAGCGTACGTCGTCCTGACTCGCGGGTCGATGGTCAGGCGGTGGCGCCCGTGATGCCGACCGTCGACTCGATGACGGGCTTCATCTTCTTGTCGAGCGCCTCGAAGAACATCGACAGCGGGAACTCGTCGTCCATCACGAGGTCGGTGTAGCCCTTCGGCGGGCCCGCGAGCACCTCGCGGGGCAGGCCCTCGGCCCACACCGACGCCGGGTTCGGCGTCACGACGCTCGTCACGAGGTCGTAGGCGGCGAGCCAGTGCACGGTCTTCGGGCGGTCGATCGACTTCCAGTAGAGCTCGTCGATCGCGTCGCCGAGCTCGACGACCGCGTCGGGCACCGCGTCCCAGTCGAAGGTGAGCTTCACGTCGGTCCAGTCGAGCACGTGCTTGCGGTGCAGCCACGCGAACAGCAGCTGGCCGCCGAGCCCGTCGTAGTTGCGCACGCGCGAACCCGTGATCGCGAAGCGGAAGATGCGGTCGAAGATCACGGCGTACTGCACGAGCTTGCCGGTCGAGCGCATCTGCTCCTCGACCTCGGTGAGCTCGTCGCCGGCCGCGAGGCGGGCGTCGAGCGCGCGCTGGATCTTGACCGACTCGCGGAACGCGGTCAGGTCGCAGCGCAGTTCTTCGAGGGAGTACAGGAAGAACGGCATGCGCTGCTTGATCATGAACGGGTCGAACGGCAGGTCGCCGCGCATGTGCGTGCGGTCGTGGATGATGTCCCACATCACGAACGTTCGCTCGGCGAGCTCCTGGTCGTCGAGCAGCGCGGCCGCGTCGGCGGGCAGCTCGAGCTTCGTGATCTCGGATGCCGCGCGCACGACCCGTCGGTACCGGGCCGCCTCGCGGTCCTGGAAGATCGCGCCCCACGTGAAGGGCGGGATCTCGCGCATCGCGACCGTCTCGGGGAACAGCACGGCCGAGTTCGTGTCGTACCCGGGCGTGAAGTCGACGAGCCGCAGGCTCACGAAGAGCTTGTTGCCGTAGTCGCCGGCCTCGAGGGCCGCGATGAACTCGGGCCAGATCGTCTCGACGACGAGCGCCTCGATGTGCCGGTCGGGCGAGCCGTTCTGCGTGACCATCGGGAACACGACGAGATGGCGGATGCCGTCGACGCGGTGCTGCTGCGGCTGGAAGGCCACGAGCGAGTCGAGGAAGTCGGGAACGCCGTATCCCTCGGCCTGCCAGCGTCGGAAGTCGACGACCGATGCCGCGAGGTACGCCCGCTCGTGCGGGAACCGCGGTGCGAGCTCGTCGATCGACGCGACGATCACGTCGACGAGCTCACCGGCGCGCGCGTGGTCGCCGGCCTCGGGCACCGAGCCGTCCTTGACCTGGATCGACTGGAGTTCGGTGGCGGCGGCCTTCAGCGCGAGCCAGGCGGCGTCGCTCTCGACGTCGGTCGCGAGGGCGATCTCGGCCGCGGTGATCTCGCGAGCCCGCTCGTCTTCGAGGACCTCGGGTTCGCCGATGATGGCGTCGGCAGCAGTGGTCGACATGTGAACCTCCGTTCCTCGGTATTCGTGCCGATCGGCACTGACGGCGCGGGTGGAAATCGCCGCGCATATCAAGGCTACGAGGCATCCGTGTGCGATTGATTGAGAAGTCGCGCACGATTGCTGCGTTGCGGCCTCGTTTCAGAGAACGGATCGCCGGAGCGCGAGCGATGCGTGCGCGGAGCCTCGGCGGTAGCATCCGCAGCATGACGGATGCCGATGCGCTGACGGCCGGAGCCCTCGCGGCGGCGATCGATGCGGCCGGCGATCCGGTCGACGCGGAGTTCCTCCAGCGGTTCTTCAAGACCGGCCCCGGCCAGTACGGCGAGGGCGACGTGTTCGTCGGCGTGCGCGTGCCCGTCACCCGCCGCATCGTGAAGGGCTTCGAGCGGATGCCGCTCGCCGAGGCATCCGCCCTGCTCGAGAGCCCCGTGCACGAACACCGCCTGGCGGCGCTCATCGTGATGGTGAAGCAGTTCGAGGTCGCGAGCAGGCCGCGCACGCGCGACGACGCGGCACGAGCCGAGCTGCACGCGGCCTACCTCGATGCCGTCCGGGCCGGGCACGTGGACAACTGGGACCTCGTCGACTCGTCGGCCGGGGTCCTGGTCGGCGAGGTCCTGCGCTCGGGCGACGGCGAGCCTGCGCTGCTCGACGGGCTCGCGGCATCCGACTCGCTGTGGGAGCGGCGCGTCGCAGTGCTCTCGACGTTCGCGTTCATCAAGGCGGGCGACGCCGGGCCGATCCTGCGGCTCGCCCCGAAGCTGCTCGACGACCGCGAGGACCTCATGCACAAGGCGGTCGGGTGGATGCTGCGCGAGACCGGCAAGCGCGTCGACCGTGCGGTGCTCACGGGGTTCCTCGACGAGTACGCGCCGCGGATGCCGCGCACGATGCTGTCGTATGCGACCGAGCACCTCTCGCCCGAGGAGCGTGCGTTCTATCGCGCACTGCGCTGAACGCGGGCGGGGCCCTCAGCTCACCAGGGCTCGCCGATCTTCGGCAGGAACGCGCGCACCTTCTCGAGCGCGTCGGGGAAGCACTCGTCGAGCACTTCGGTGGCGCTGACCCCGAGGCCGTAGTCGTCGGTGAGGCGCAGGCCGACCACGGCGTTGATGAGCATGCCGGTCGCGAAGAACCCTCGCGTCTCGTCGGCCGAGAAGCCGGCGTCGACGCGGATGAACTCCCAGAGGCGGCTGAAGCCGTCGCGCGCGACCTGGCCGATCTCGGTCTCGCCGCCCATCTGCGTGGACCCGGCGATGACCGGCAGCATGCCGCGCTCGGCGAGCAGTCCGGTGTACGCGGCGCCGAGTCGCGACGCGCGCTCGTCGACCGGGCCGGGCAGCGCCTGCCGGAACGCTTCGAGCAGGTGGTCGTAGGCGCGGTCGATGACGTCGATGTAGAGCCGCTGCTTCGTGCCGAACAGCCGCACGACGTAGGGCTGGCTGACCCCGGCGGCGCGTGCGACCTCGTCGGTCGTCGTGCCGACGTAGGTCTTCGCGCCGAAGACCGCGGTGGCCGCGACGAGGATCTGCTCGCGACGGTCTGCGGCGCTCATGCGCCCGGTCGGAGCGGCGGCTGCTTCGAGTGCTTCGGCGGCTTCGGGACTCATGCTTGACATGTTATCAGTCGATTACTACAGTGCAAGAGTCGTAAGTAATCATCCGATAACAACATTCTCGAATCCAAGGAGTCGTGCCATGTCCACCACGGCCGAATCGACCTCGACCACTGCCGAAGACCGGGCGACGGATGCCGCGCGCAGCCCCGGCGGCAACGCAGGCGTTGCAGCGAGCGGGGCCCGAGGCGGCGGCCCTGCGGCATCCGCTCGCCGTCCCCGCCCGTTCTGGCTCGTGCTGCTCGCCGCGGCACTGCCCATGTTCATGGCCACCCTCGACAACCTCGTCATGACGAACGCGCTGCCCGTGCTGCACGCCGACCTCGGGGCATCCGTCGAAGAACTGCAGTGGTTCATGAACGCCTACACGCTCGCCTTCGCGAGCACGATCCTCATGGCCGTCGCGATCGGCGACCGATTCGGGCGCCGCACCGTGTTCGTCATCGGCATCGCCATCTTCACGCTCAGCTCGGCGCTCGCCGCGCTCGCCACCGATCCCGGTCAGCTGATCGCGGCCCGCGCCGCCCAGGGGTTCGGCGCCGCGGCGATCATGCCGCTCTCGCTCACGCTGCTGGCCGGTTCGGTGCCGCTGGCACGCCGTGCGCTCGCGATCGGCATCTGGGGCGGAGTGTCCGGTCTGGGCGTCGCGGTCGGGCCGCTCGTCGGCGGCGCCGTGATCGAGGGGTGGTCGTGGCAGGCCATCTTCTGGATCAACGTGCCCATCGGCGTGATCGCCGTCGCACTCGCACTCCTCGCGCTCCCGAACAGCTTCGGCGCCAAGCTCCGCGCCGACCTCGTCGGCGTGGTGCTCTCGGGCGTCGGCCTGCTCGCCCTCGTCTACGGCATCGTGCGCGGCAACGACGCGGGCTGGGACAGCACCGAGGTGCTCGCCGGTCTCATCGGCGGCGGCATCCTGCTGCTCGCGTTCGTCTTCTGGGAGTCGCGCGCGAAGGCGCCGCTGCTGCCGCTGCGACTGTTCCGCGACCGCAGCTTCAGCGTCGCGAACCTGGTCGGGTTCGGCTTCAGCTTCGGTGCGTTCGGGTCTGTGTTCATCCTGATCCAGTTCCTGCAGGTGGTGCAGGGTGCGAGCCCGCTCGAAGCCGCCGTGCAGACCACCCCGTGGACGCTCGCGCCCATGATCGTCGCCCCGATCGCCGGCATCATCGCCCCGCGAGTCGGCACGCGCACCCTGATCGTGATCGGCAACGTGCTGCTCGGCGGGTCGCTGCTGTGGCTCTCAGGCCTCCTCGACGCGAGCGTCGAGTACCCGGCCTACATCGCACCGTTCATCCTCGCGGGCATCGGCATGGGCCTCGTGTTCGCGCCGTCCGCGACCGCGGTGCTCGCGACCATGGCACCCATCGACCACGCGAAGGCGAGCGGCACCAACTCGATGGTGCGCGAGGTCGGCATCGCACTCGGCATCGCGGTGTCGACGGCCGTGTTCACCGGGGCCGGCGGTGCGCTCACGCCCGACCTCTACCAGGTCGGCGCACAGCCCGCCGTCATCGTGACGGCCGCGGTGCTGCTCGCGACGGCGATCGTGGCGTTCGCGCTGCCGTCGGGGCAGCAGGCCAAGGGCGCACCGGCCGAAGCGGCGGTCGCGTAGCGAAGGCGGCCGCTCGACCGCGGCACGACGAAGCCCCCGCCCCGGAGCATCCGGAGCGGGGGCTTCTGCGCGCGTGCGACTCAGTAGGTCGAGGTGACCGCGCTCGTCGTGGCGAGCACCGAGACGAAGACGATCGTCAGGATGATGCCGATCACGATCGACGCGAAGCCGATGATGACGGCGGCGAGGGCGAGGCCGCGGCCGCGCTCGCCCGTCTTCTTGACCTGGTTGAGGCCGATGAAGCCGAGCACGATCGCGACGACGTTGAACCCGATGATCGACAGCACGAAGCCGACGATCGACAGGACGTTCCACTTCTCGGACGGCGCGACCGGGGCGGCGGGCTGGGCGGGGGGAACGGGGGCGGCGGGCAGGTCAGACATGCGGGCTTCCTTCGCGGGTATGGGGCGGATATCGCCGGATGCAGCGTGGCAGGTCAGGTCGCCGGTCGTCAATGGGCAACGCCGCGCTCGCGCCATGCGACGACGCCGGGCGTCATGCGCGCCGACTTCCACGGGCGCCGCCCGCGCGCCGACCTCAGCGGACGCCGGCCTCAGCCCGCGAGCAGCTCGGCGATCGCGTCGGGCACGCGGTCGTCCTGGAGCGAGGTCACATCGCCGAGCGGGCGGCCCTCGGCGAGATCCACGAGCAGGCGGCGCATGATCTTGCCCGAGCGGGTCTTCGGCAGGTCGGCGACGAACACGACCTCGCGGGGCTTCGCGATCGGGCCGATGGCGGTGGCCACGTGGGCACGCAGCGCCGCGGCGCGCTCGGCCGCGGCATCCGATCTCGCTGCGATGCCCGTCAGGGCGTCGGATGCCACCACGAACGCCACGATCGCCTCGCCCGTCGTCGCGTCGCCGACCCCGACGACTCCGGCCTCGCCGACCGAGGAATGGGCGACGAGCGCCGACTCGATCTCGATGGTCGAGAGCCGGTGGCCCGACACGTTGATGACGTCGTCGACCCGGCCGAGCAGCCAGATGTCGCCGTCGGCGTCGACCTTCGCGCCGTCGCCCGAGAAGAAGTATCCGCAGTCGGCGAAGCGGGCCCAGTAGGCGTCGCGGTACCGCTCGGGGTTGCCCCACACGGTGCGCGCCATGCCGGGCCAGGTGCCGTCGATGACGAGGTAACCCCCATGGCCGGGTGCGACATCCGACCCCTGCTCGTCGACGACCCGCGTCGTGAGCCCGGGCAGCGCGCGCAGCGACGAGCCGGGCTTCAGCGTCGAGACGCCGGGCAGCGGCGCCATGACGGCAGCGCCCGTCTCGGACTGCCACCAGGTGTCGACGATGGGCGCCGCGCCCGCACCGATCTGCTCGCGGAACCACATCCACGCCTCGGGGTTGATCGCCTCGCCCACCGAGCCGAGCAGTCGGATCGACGACAGGTCGTGGCCGCCGGCATCCGCTCCGGGAACTCCCTCGGGGAACCAGGTCATGAGCGAGCGGATGAGCGTGGGCGCGGTGTAGTAGGTCGTGACGCCGTAGCGCTCGATGATCTCGAAGTGCCGGCCCGGGTGCGGGGTGTTCGGCGTGCCCTCGTAGATGACGCTCGTCGTGCCCGTGAGCAGCGGCCCGTAGTGCACGTAGCTGTGCGCGGTGACCCACGCGAGGTCGGCCGTGCACCAGTAGACGTCGTCGGGCTTCGCGTCGAAGACCGCCCAGTAGCTGTACGCCACGTGCGTGAGGTAGCCGCCGGTCGTGTGCACCAGGCCCTTCGGCTTTCCGGTCGTGCCGCTCGTGTAGATGATGAACAGCGGATGCTCCGCATCGAAGCTCTCGGCCTCGTGCACGTCGGGCTGTCGGCCGACGACCTCGTGCCACCAGACGTCGCGCCCTGGCGTGAACGGCAGGTCGGGCGTCTCGTCGCCCGTGCGCCGGATCACGAGCACGTGCTCGACGGATGCCACGCCTGCGACGGCCGCGTCGACGGCCGCCTTGACCGGCACGGCCGCGCCCCTGCGGAACTGGCCGTCGGTCGTGATGACGAGCTTGGCCCCCGTGTCTTCGACGCGGAACCGCAGCGCCTCCGACGAGAAGCCTCCGAACACGAGCGAGTGCACCGCGCCGATGCGCGTGACGGCGAGCGTCGCGATGACCGTCTCGAGCAGCACGGGCAGGTAGACGACGACGCGGTCGCCCGCGACGACCCCGAGCTCGGTGAGCGCGTGCGCGGCCTTCGCGACCTCGCGCTGCAGCTCGGCATAGGTGAGCGAGCGTCGGTCGCCGCGCTCGCCCTCGAAGTGGAACGCGACCTTGTCGCCGCGCCCCGCGGCCACGTGCCGGTCGACCGCGTTGACGCTCGCGTTCAGGCGTCCGCCCGCGAACCACTCGGCACGCGGCACGCTGAGTTCGCCGGTCTCACCATTGGTCCTCGCCGGATGCCACGTGTGGGCCGTGTGCCACGGCTCCGCCCAGTCGAGCCGGGCCGCCTGCTGCTCCCAGAACGCGACCGGATCGGCGTCGGCCGCGGCGCGCAGCGCGTCGGCATCGGCCGCCGTGACGTTGGCCCGCGCGGCGAAGGCGTCGGATGCGGGGAAGCGGCGGTGCTCGTGGAGCAGGGGGTCGATGCTCATGCTGGTCCGTTCGTCGTCGCGTGTCTCAGGCGACCGGACGGGGCTCCGATCGCGATGGGCGAGGCGCATCGACGCTGGTGCGGGCATCCCGATGCTCCGACGCTACGTGAGGCCGCCCGGCCCGGTCCGATGCGGCGTCATGCTCCGTCACGCCGGACGAGTTGTAGCGTGAAGGACACGCTTCGAGAGGAATCCCCATGACCGCGATCACCCTGCTCGGCCATTCCGCGATCAGCCTCGACAACGGCGGCAGCCGTCTCGTCATCGACCCCGGCGCCTTCAGCGACCTCGCCGGGCTGGCGGATGCCGCTGCGGTGCTCGTGACCCATGGGCACCCCGATCACGTGGCGGCTGCCGCGCTCGTGGGCGTCACGGCCGACGTCTGGGCGCCCGCGGCTGTCGTCACGCAACTCGAGGAGGCTGGAGTGCCGGCGGATCGGCTGCACGCCGTCGCACCGGGAGATACGTTCGATGCAGCCGGCTTCGACATCGCCGTCGTCGGAACCGGGCTGCACGCGGAGATCTACCCGAGCCTGCCTCCGGTGGCGAACAACGCCTACCTGATCGACGGCCGGCTGCTCGTCCCCGGGGATTCGTTCACGGCCGCTCCGGACCCGGAGGCGGTCGAGGTGCTCTTCGCTCCCGTCATGGCCCCCTGGCTCAAGCTGGCCGAGACGATCGACTACGCGAAGCGGCACCCGAACGCGACGGTCGTGCCCGTCCACGACGGCCTCCTTGCCGACTCCGGACGGACGTTCACCGACAACATCGCCGGCGCGCTGATCGGGAGCGCCTACCGCCGGATCCCGGCCGGCGAGGCGACCGAGATCTGAACGAGCGGGCGGCTCACGCGGCTCACGCTGCTCGGGCGGCTCACGCCCACTTGCGCACTGCCCAACGCTCGAAGAGGCCGACGAGGGCGTCGGTGAGCTTGCCGAGCACCGCGAGCAGGATGATCGCGAGGAAGATGCGGTCGATGCGACCGTTCTGGCCCGAGTCGAGCAGCAGGAACCCGAGGCCCATCGAGCTCGCGATGAGCTCGGCTGCCACGAGGAAGAGCCAGGCCTGTGCGAGCGCGAGGCGCAGCGCGGAGACGACCGAGGGCACGACCGCGGGCAGCTGCACCGCGGTGAAGAGGCGGATGCCGCGGAGGCCGAACGCGCGCCCGGCCTCGAGCAGGTGCCGGTCGACGTGGCGGAGGGCCGCGGCGACGATCGTGTAGACCGGGAAGAAGGCTCCGATCGCGATGAGGATGATCTTCGAGTCCTCGGCGATGCCGAACCAGAGGATCAGCAGCGGGATCCACGCGAGCGACGGCACCGCGCGGATCGCGCCGAGCGTCGGCGAGAGCAGGATGTCGCCCAGCTTCGAGAGTCCGACGATCGCGCCGACCACGAGGCCGAACACGGCGCCGATCGCGAACCCGATGAACACGCGCTGCGTCGAGATCGCGATGTAGAGGCCGAGCAGCCCGCGCTGGGCGAGGTCGACGGCCGCGAGCCAGACCATCTCGGGGCTCGGCAGCATCGAGACCGGCACCAGCCCGCTCGTCGAGACGAACTGCCACGTGAGCAGCAGTGCGAGCGGGATGATGGCGCCGCCGACGACGGCGAACCAGCGGCGGTCGACCAGCCGGCGTCGCGCGCCGGTTCCGCGGGGTGGATCAGGAGTGACGGATGCCTCGCGTCCGGCGCCGCGACCCGCGGCGACCGCGGTGATCGGGCCGTTCGCGGCGACCCTGATCTCCTCGCCGTCGTAGATCGCGGCCCCGGTGGAGGTCACGCCGTTCGAGGCATCCGTCATCTCAGTCGATCCTCACTCGAAGCGCGACGGGTCTGCGGCGGTCGCGAACTCGTCGTTGATGAGGGTGTCGAGCGCGTCGTCGACCTGCTCCTGCGAGGGGACGTCGCCGAGCTCGACGAAGATCGGGCCGATCTTCTCGAGCACCGCGACCTGCGCGTCACCGGGAACGTTGTCGACGTCGAGGTTCGTGCGCTCGGTGATGACCTTCGTGGCGACGGCCTCGTCGAGTCCGGCGACCTCGGCGAGGATCGAAGCGGTCTCCTCGGGGTTCTCCTCGGCCCAGGCGCGCGCGTGCTCGTAGGCGTCGACGACGGCCTGCGCGACCTCGGGCTTGTTCTCGATGAAGTCCTCGGTCGCGTTCAGGAACCCGTACGAGTTGAAGTCGACGTTGCGGTAGAAGAGCGAGGCGCCCGCCTCTTCGGCGCCGGCCATGATCGGGTCGAGACCCGCCCAGGCGTCGACGGAACCGTTCTGGAGTGCGGCCCAGCCATCGGCGTGCTGCAGGTTCTGCACCGTGATGTCGTCGGCCGAGAGGCCCTCGGCCTCGAGCGACTGCAGCAGGAAGAAGTAGGGGTCGGTGCCCTTGGTCGCGGCGACCTGCTTGCCCTTGAGGTCCTCGACGGACTCGACGCCCGTGCCGTCGGTCGTGACGAGGGCGGCCCACTCGGGCTGCGAGAAGATGTCGATGACCTGGATCGGCGAGCCGTTCGAGCGTGCGAGCAGCGCGGCCGAGCCGGCGGTCGAGCCGACGTCGATGGCCCCGGCGCGCAGCGCCTCGTTGGCCTTGTTCGAGCCGGCCGACTGCACCCAGTTCACGGTGAGGCCGGCGTCTTCGAGCCAGCCCTGGTCCTTGATGACGAGGCTCAGCGGGTTGTAGGTCGCGAAGTCGATGTTGAGCGTCTGGCCCTCGAGCGAGACGGCCTCGCCGGATGCCGCGGGCTCGGGCTCTGCGGCCTGGCCCTCGCCGGCGACGCAGCCCGAGAGCAGCAGGGCGGAGGCGGCGGCGCCCGCGACGAGCGCGGATCGCAGGAACGGTGCGGTGCGGGACATGTGTTCTCCTCTGGGTGGGACGCGACGCGGGTGCTGTGGTGCGTCGGACGTCGGTGCGGTGAAGCGCGGGTGTTGGAGTGCGGGTCGGTCAGTACGGGTAGTGCGGGATCGTGGTGCCGGTCTCGATGCCGCGGGCGACGCCGTGCCGGTCGATGCCGAGTCCGTCGAGCAGGCGCCCGCGGAGCTCGGCGAGCTCTGCCGAGCCGCGGTCGCGGGGTCGGTGCCCGGGAACGACCACCGTCTGCGTGACGACGGCGCCGGGCGTGGCATCCGGACCCGCTTCGTGCCCGAGCAGGATCACCCGGTCGGCCAGCTGCAGCGCCTCGTCGACGTCGTGCGTCACGAGGAGCACGGTCGCGGGCTCGGCGGCGTGCACGTCGAGCAGCAGGTCCTGCATCTTCAGGCGCGTCAGGGCGTCGAGCGCGCCGAACGGCTCGTCGAGCAGCAGCACGGCGGGGTTGCGCGCGAGGGCGCGGGCGAGCGAGGTGCGCTGCGCCATGCCGCCCGAGACCTCGCGCGGCCGGTGGTCGGCGAAGTCGGCGAGGCCGACGAGGTCGAGCAGGCGCGCGACCTGGTCGCGACCCTCGGCGCGGGGGGTGCCGCGGGGCAGCCCGAGTGCGACGTTGTTCGCGATCGTGCGCCACGGCAGCAGGCGCGGCTCCTGGAACCCGACGGCCGAGCGGGCGTCGAACGGCTTCACGGGCTCGCCGCCGATGAGCGTCTCGCCCTGCGTCGGCCGGTCGAGGCCGCCGGCGATGCGCAGCAGCGTCGACTTGCCGCATCCGCTCGGCCCGAGGATGGCGACGATCTCGCCGGCGGCGATCTCGAGGTCGATGTCGCGCAGCACCTGACGCTCGCCGCCCTGGGTGGCGAACGCGCGACCCAGACCGCGGAACGAGACCGGCGCGGCGGCGGCGGAGTGCGCATTCGCTCGCGTGTTCGACGACGCTGCGCGAGCGGTGGCGGATGCCGCGGCCATGGCGTCTCCTCGACGTGCGGTGGCTGGTGGGGTGCTTCGACGGTATCCAGCAGGGCAGGCACTGTCAGGTGAGGCTGACCCGGGGCGTAACACGGCGGGTTCTCGCGTGACGCCCGACGACGTCGAAGTTCCTGCGAACGGGACCGGTCACGGGTTCACGAGCGTGGCAGGGTCTGCGAGCGGCTGCGCGCGGCATCGGCACGGCTTCGCAGCAGGTCGCGCTCACGGGCGTTCGAGGTCATGCCGGCGGCGCGCTCGAACTCGACGGCTGCGTCGAGACCCCGGCCGAGGCGCTCGAGCAGGTCTCCGCGCACGCTCGGCACGAGGTGGTAGTCGCGCAACGCGGGCAGGCCGGTGAGCTGGTCGAGCAGGGTGAGCCCGGCCTCCGGCCCGTACGCGCGCCCGAGCGCGACCGCACGGTTGAGTTCGGCGACGGGTGATCCGGTGCGCTGCCCGAGCCGTTCGTAGAGCTCGGCGATCGACGCCCAGTCCGTGGCGTCGACGGATGCCGCGCGCGCGTGCTCGTCGGCGATCGCGGCCTGGAGCACGAACGGTCCGGGCTCGGCGGCCGGGCTCAGGGCGGGCCCGGCGATGAGGATGGCGTCGGCGCGGGCGAGCGCCTGCCGTCCGCGGCGGATGCGCTCGGCATCCCACGCCCTGCGGTCCTGATGCTCGAGCAGCACGGGTTCGCCGTCGGCGCCGACGCGTGCGGCGAGCCGCGAGGACTGCAGCTCCATGAGGGCCGAGAGCCCGTGCACCTCGGGGTCGTCTGGCACGATCGCGGTGAGGATGCGGCCGAGTCGCACGGCCTCGTCGCAGAGCGTGGGCCGCACCCACTCCTCGCCCTCGGTCGCCGAGTACCCCTCGTTGAAGAGCAGGTAGACCACTCCGAGCACGGTCTGCAGTCGTGCGGCCCGCTCGTCGCCGCTCGGTTCCTCGATCGCGGCGCCCGCCTCGGCGAGCGTGCGCTTGGCGCGCGAGACGCGCTGCGCGACCGTCGCCTCGGGCGCGAGGAACGCGCGGGCGATCTCGCGCGTCGAGAGCCCGGCGACGAGCTTCAGGGTCAGCGTGGTCTGCGCCTCGGCGGTGAGGGCGGGGTGGGCGCAGATGAACATGAGGCGCAGCACGTCGTCCTCGACGTGGTCGATGCCGGCGCCGGGGTCGGCATCGACGGCCTCGTCGAGTTCGCGGGCGAGCGCTGCGAAGGCGTCGTCGTGCTTCGCCTTCCGGCGGAACTCGTCGACGGCTCGACGCTTGGCGGTCGTCATCAGCCAGGCCCCGGGATTGCTCGGGATGCCGGTCGCGGGCCATTGCGCGAGCGCTGCGACGATCGCATCCTGCGCGACGTCCTCGGCGAGCCCGACGTCGCGCACGATGCGCACGAGCGCGGCGATCAGGCGCGTCGACTCCAGTCGCCACACGGCCTCGATCGCGGCGCGCGTCGGCCCGGCGCTCGGAACGGCGCTCGGCCCGGCGCCCACCCGGTCACTCGACTGCTCGCCCACGTGGGCATGAGACCACGCGCGCCGCCCCGACGCAAGGGTCGCGGGCGACCCGCTAGAACTCCGCGATCTGCCGGATCTCGACGCTGCCGACGAACCCGGGCCAGTGATCGACGTGGATCTGCATGAGCCGGCGCCCGAGCTCCACCGCCTCCTCGTACGACCGCACCTCGATCACGGCGTACCCGCCGACGAGTTCCTTCGCCTCGGTGAACGGGCCGTCGACGGCCTTGATCGCGCCGTCGGCGAGCGACACGATCGCGCCCGCCGAGCTCGGCAGCAGCCCCTGGCTGTCGAGAAGCACGCCCGTCTCGCGACCCCAGCGGTCGTACTCGGCCATGGCCTCGTAGATCGCGGGCGGGGTCTCGCCCTGATGCTCGTCGGACTTCATCAAGCACATGTACCGCATGGGATTCCTCCTCGGTGAGGCCCGCCCCGGTGGCGTGCCCTCACCATAGCGTCGGCGTCTCGAGGCCGTTCTCGACACGGCATCCGGAGATTCTCCGGATTCCTTCGAAGCGCATGTCGAGAACGGATGCCGCGCCGCGACGTCTTGGTGAACGACCCGTTCCATCGGGCCGACGACCGAAGGGAATCACCATGAACACGTCACTCGACACTGCGAACGCCGTGACCTCCGGGGCGCCGGCATCTGATGCCGCCGTCCGTCCGGCGCACGCGTCGGACCCCGCCACGAGGCGGCTCGTGCTCGCGGGCGTCGTCGCCGGCCCGCTCTTCGTCACGGTCGGACTCGTGCAGGTGCTCACGCGCGAGGGATTCGACCTGACGCGGCATCCGCTCAGCCTGCTCTCGCTCGGTGACCGCGGCTACGTGCAGATCGCGAACTTCATCGTCGCCGGCATCCTGATGCTCGCGTTCGCGGTCGGCGCTCGCCGCAGCCTCGCCGGCGGGCCCGGCCGAACCTGGGCGCCCGTGCTGTTCGCGCTGTACGGCGTGGGCCTCGTGCTGGGCGGCGCGTTCACGGCCGACCCGGCGCTCGGGTTCCCGCTCGGCACGCCCGACGGGTACCCGACCGAGTGGACGTTCCACGGCGGCGTGCACGCGTTCGCCGCGCCGCTCGCGTTCCTGGCGCTGGTCGCGGTGACGTTCGTCGTGGCGAAGCGCCTGCGCTGGGAGGGCCATCGCGCGGCGGCGGTCTGGTCGATCGTCACGGGCGTGCTGTGCCTGCTGCTGTGCATCCCGTTCGGGCCCGCGGCGAGCATGCGCCTGTTCGTGGGCGTCGCGCTCGGCTTCGCGTGGATCGCGGTGTACGCGGCATACCTGTTGCGGGGCCGTGCGTCGAGCTGACCGGCCATGCTGCGTCGTTCAGGCCTCGACGGGCCGCCACATGGTCGTGATCGGGCTCGCCTCGTCGAGCGGCGACGTGAAGCCGCCGACGGCGCGGAACCCGGCGCGCTCGTAGCGCCGGTCGTTCGCCGGGTTCGTCGACTCGAGGTAGGCCGCGAGCCCGAGCTCGGCGAACTCCTGCACGTTCGCCGCGAGCATCTGCTGGGCGAGCCCCTCGCCGCGTCGCGACGGGTGGGTCGCCAGGAGACTCAGGTACCAGTGCGGCGGTACGTCGTGCGGATGGTTGGCGTCGAACCGCAGCATGATCTCATCGAAGGCGGCGACCTGCCGCGGGGCGAGCGTCTCGTCGACGATCGCCTTCACGCGTGCGGACTGCGCCTCGGTCATCTCGGCGACGTCGGGCGGAAGCCACACGGCGACCGAGGCTCCGTCGTCGACGACCCGCACGCCGTCGTGGGGCAGCGCGCCCTCGACGAACGGGGTCCAGAACGGCACCAGGTGGTCGGTCGCCCCGTCGGGGCGGCGCAGGATCGGACCCCAGACCGGGTCGTCGGCGAACGCGAGGGCCAGCGTCTCGGCGATGGCCGGGACGTCGGCGTCGGTCGCGCGTCTCTGCTGCATCCGCTCATGGTCTCACGCCGACGACGGGAGGAGAACGGCCGCAGGGGAGGACGACTCGGCTGGAATCGTCCTCCCCTGGGTGGAATCTCCTCCCGTCGAAGCATCCGGGCGGGGCGGATGCCGCGGGCGGGCGGATGCCTCGGGCGCGGGCGTACCCGGCCGAGGCCCGCGGCGGCCCGGCTCAGGCGGCCGGGTCGGCGCCGGCCGCCACGAGGGCCGGCTGGCGGCGGCGGGCCTTCGCGGCATCCGTCGCCCCGAGCCGTCGGGCGGACTCGAGCCAGGCTGCGCGCGTCTCGGGGGTCGAGAACCGCACGGGAGTGAACCGCGTGATGCCGATCGTGCGCACTCCGCAGTAGCCGAGGGTCGCGCGCTTGAGCGAGGTCTCGGCGGCGTTGCGGTAGACGAAGCGGTTCCAGGCGACGGGGGAGTCCATGGTCATGAAGATGCGCGCGGTCTTGCCCGTGAGCAGCCGCGTCGAGATCTGCCCGCGGCCGTACTTGAAGGCCGTGCCCGAGAGCACCGCGCGGTCGAGGAACGCCTTCAGCACCGCGGGGTACGTGCCCCACCACTGCGGGAAGAAGAACACGAGGTGGTCGGCCCACGCGACGTCGTCGATGAACTCGCGGATGCGCGGCTCGAGGTGCGAGGTGTCGCCGTCGGGGGCGCGCAGGTCGCGGCGGTCGGCGGGCAGCAGGTCGAACTCGCGCTCGGCGAGGTCGATGACCCGCACCTGCGAGCCGTCGGCCGGAGCACCGGTCGCGTCGACGGATGCCGCGCGCAGGCCTGCCGCGTACTGCTCGGCGAGGGCGTGGTTGAAGCTGCCGGCGTTGGGGTGGCCGATGATCACGAGCGTGTTCGTCATGGTGCTGTTCGTCATGGTTCAGTGCTCCTTGGAGTCGAGGTGGCGGATGACCGCCTTGAGGTCTTCGTGCAGCGCGTCGAGGTCTGGGGAGACGAGGTCGTCGAACTCGTCGCTGAAGGAGGCCCCGAGCACCGGCAGTGCCTCGGCGAGCAGTTGCCCGGCCTTCGGGGTGATGGACAGCAGCACGCGCCTGGCGTTCGCCGGGTCGGCGCTGGTCTGCACGAACCCCGCCTCGACGAAGGCGGGCACGCGCTTGCTGACTGCGGCCTTGCTGACGCCGAGGCAGTCGGCGAGGAAGGTGATGTCGGGCGGTGACGGCAGGTTCGCGATCACCGCGATGAACTGGAACTGGCTGAAGCTGATGCCGTAGCGCGCCTGCAGCAGCGCGTCCGCGAAGCGATCCATGCGGTCGACGAGCAGGTGCAGGGTGACCGTGAGGTGGTCGCCCAGGGGGCCGCCGGGTTCTGGGAGGGCTTTCGGTTCGGGGCTCATGAGATGAGTAAACCTGTTGACATTCGCAATGTCAACAGGTTGACGAAAAAAGGTCAACACGTTGACACTCAGGTTCGGCGAGCGCGGGGGATCCGAGCCGTCCCGCCGCTGCGAGAATGGACGGATGACCAGAACGGTGCGCGGAGCCGGCCTCCTCATCACGGGGGCCGCCGGCGGCATGGGCCGCATGTACGCGCAGCGCGCGGTCGCCGAGCGCGCCGCATCCGTCACCCTGTGGGACCGCGACGCGTCGGCGCTCGCCCGCACGGTCGACGAGCTCGGCACCGTGTCGCAGGGGCGCACGCGCATCCACTCGTACGTGGTCGACCTCGCCGACCTCGGCTCGATCGCCAAGCACGCCCAGAAGGTGCGCAGGGAGGTCGGCAACCCCGACGTGCTCATCAACAACGCGGGCATCGTGCGCGGCAACGGCTACTTCTGGCAGACCGACAACGGCGACGACACCCGGCCCACCATGCAGGTCAACGCGCTCGCGCCCATGTACGTGACCCGCGAGTTCCTGCCAGGCATGATCGCGAACTCCTACCGGCCCGCACGCATCGTGAACATCGCCTCGGCTGCGGGCACGATCGCGAACCCGCGCATGGCGACCTACGCCGCCTCGAAGGCCGCACTGATCGGGTGGAGCGACTCGCTGCGCGTCGAGCTCGAGCAGGCCGACCACACGAACGTGAAGGTCACGACGGTCACCCCGAGCTACGTCTCGACGGGCATGTTCTCGGGCGCGCGCGGGCCGGCGCTCGCGCCGGTGCTCGAGCCCGGATTCGTCGTGGAACGGGTCTGGCGCGCCATGCTCGCCGGCAAGCCGCTGCTCGAGCTGCCCTGGAGCGTCGGGCTCTCACGTGCGCTGCGCGGGCTGCTGCCGACCCGGGTGTTCGATCGCGTCGTGGGCGACGGCTTCGGCGTCTACCGATCGATGGAGCGGTTCACCGGGCGTCGCTGAGCCGGGCGTCGCTGACCCGGGGGTCGCTGACCCGGTGGTCGCTGACCCGGTGGTCGCTGACCCGGTGGTCGCTGAACAGACCGTCGTGGGCGGTCGCGCCCGGCCGCGGCATCCGGCATCAGAGCGCCTTCCGCATGTGCAGCGACGCGGTGAGGTAGCCGAGGCTCTCGTAGAGCGTGATCGCCGGGATGTTGTACGCGAACGCGTTCAGGCCGAGGCTCGTCGCGCCGCCGTCCTTCGCGATCGCGTCGGCGCGCTGCATGACGATGCGCGCGATGCCGCGGCGCTGGAACTCGTCGTGGACGCGGATGTCGTAGATCCACCAGTCCTCGACGCCCGTGCCGCCCCACGGTCCGAGCCAGAACCACCCGGCATCCTCGCCGGCCAGGCGGATGGTGAAGAGCAGGTGGCCGTCGATGAGCCGGCCGTCGGGGAAGAACCGCTGCTCGGACTCGGCGCGCGCGGCATCCGCACCCTCGGCGCTGTCACCGGCTTCGAGCCGCGACTCCTCGTACTCGCGCATCGCCACGGGCAGCCACGCCTCGACCTCGTCAGGGGTCTTCGGGTCGAGCGTGATCTCGTCGGGGTTCGCCTGCGTCATGCCTCCATGGTGGCGGATGTCGCGGCGGATGTCTCGGGCGCGAGCTCCGGCGCCCGGTCAGTCGTCCTCGTTCTTGTCCTTGCCCTTCCCCTTGCCCTTGTTGTCGCTGTTGCCGGGCGAGTCGTCGGAGTTCCCGGAATCGTCCGAATCGTCGGTGGTCGGCGTCGGCGTGGGGGTCGCGGCGACCTCTGCCGCCTCGAGGTCGGCTCGCACGAGCGCGAGGGCGTCCCTGATCTCCTGCTCCTGCGCGGCATCGAGGTCGCCGTCGGCGGCTGCCTGGTCGACGTCGGCTTCGAGGAGCCCGAGCTCGGCGAGGGCGCCCGCGTAGTCGGCCGAGGCCGCGCGCTCCGAGATGCGGACGACCGACGTGTGCATCTCGGCGGCGGTGTCGTCGTTCGTCGGAGCGCACGACGTGAGGCCGAGGGCGACGAGCAGGGCGACGCCGGCGGCGACGGCGGTCGCGCGAAGGCTCGAGCGCATCACGGGGTCACCGCCTCGTCGAGCTGCTCGAGGTGCACGCCGAGCTCGCCGGGAACGCTCGGAAGCGGTTCAGGGGCTGCCGTGGGTGGCGCGACGAGCGGCGCGACCAGGATCCACAGCAGCGTCGCGGCCACGGCGGCCACCAGCGCGAGCACGGCGATGCGCGCCGTCCGTCTCGGCCGGCGCGTGTCGCGGGAAGGCGTGTGCGCAGGGCCCGGCTGCGGCTCCGGTGTTGCCTCGGACGAGTTCGATCCCGGCACCGTGAGCACGCGCGTCGACCCTTCGCCGGTCGCGTCGGGCCGGGGCTCGCCGGGCATCCGCACGGTCGCGACGTCGTCGGCGACGGATGTCCCGGCTCCGGTCATCGCGACGGTCGGCGTCTCGGCTGCCCCGGCGAATGCGATGGTGGTCGCCGTCTGGGCCGCATCCGATCGTTCCGACACGTCGAGCGCGGACGCCGCGACCACGACCTCGAGCGCCGTCGGGCGCTCGGCGGGCTCGCGCGCGGTCATCGCGCGGAGCAGCGCCACCCAGTCGTCGCCGAGCTCTGGTGGCACGACCGGGTCGCGAACGAGTCGAGCGCTCGCCGACTCGGCGGCGGGGCCCGGGAACGCGGCCTGCTGTGTCCGCGCCTCGAGCACGAGCAGCCCGAGCGCGTAGACGTCGGCGGGCGGTGCGGGGACGGCCCCGGTCACCTGCTCGGGACTCACGTACCCCGGCGTGCCGACGAGGAGCCCGGTGCTCGTGAGCCGGGCGTCGTCGATGAGCCTCGCGATGCCGAAGTCGGCGAGCTTCGCGTTCCAGGTGCGGCCCGGCACGTTCGCGGGCTCCAACAGCACGTTGGCGGGCTTGATGTCGCGGTGCACGATGCCCCGGTCGTGGATCGCGTGCAGCGCCTCGGCGAGGTCCGAGAGCATGGCCGCGGCCTCGCGGGAGCAGAGCGGGCCCAGCCGCAGCGCCTCGCGCAGGTCGCGCCCTTCGACGAGTTCCATGACGAGGAACTCGCGGCCGGTCGACGGGTCGTGGCCGGCGTCGTAGAGCCGCACGAGCGCGCGATGCGAGAGGCTCGCGAGCAGCGCGATCTCCGAGGCGCGGCGGTCGCGGTCGTCGGTGCCCTCGGCGGCGGCCCCGAAGACCTTGACCGCGACGGGTCGGTGCAGGAGCAGGTCGTCGGCTCGGTAGACGCTGGCCATGCCGCCACGGCCGATGAGTCGGTCGAGGCGGTAGCGTTCGGCCATCGTGATCCCGATGAACGGGTCTCCGACGACGCGTTCGGGAGAAGTCGTCACCACTCGAGCGTAGATCGATCGGCCGGAAACCGCCCGGTCGGCCCGCTTCGGCGGCCGTCGCGCCTAGTGGAACAGTCGCGCCTAGAGGAACATCGGTCGGTCGAACTCGTCGTCGCCGCCGCCCAGGTCGAGGTCGACGAGCACCGGCACGTGGTCGCTCGGGGCGGTGCCCTTGCGCTCGTTGCGGTGGATCGACGCGCCGGTGACGGCGTGCGCGAACGCCTCGGACCCGAGGATGAAGTCGATGCGCAGACCCTCGTTGCGGGGGAACCGCAGCTGCTTGTAGTCCCAGTAGGTGAAGCCCTCAGGCACGAGCGGGCGCACGACGTCGGCGACGCCCGCGCCCTCGAACGCGAAGAACGCCTCGCGTTCGGCCGGCGAGACGTGCGTCGTCACGCCCTCGATGACGGTGGGGTCGCCGTTGTCGTGGTCGAACGGCACGATGTTGAAGTCGCCCATGAGCGCGAACGGGCGCGTCGGGTGCGCGGAGGTCTCGGCGCGCGTGTACTCGCGCAGGGCCGCGAGCCAGTCGAGCTTGTAGGTGTAGTGCGGGTCGTCGAGCGAGCGCCCGTTGGGCACGTAGAGGCTCCAGACGCGCACGCCGTCGATGGTCGCGCCGAGCGCACGCGCCTCTTTCGGCAGGTCGGGGCCCTCGTGGCCCTTGAGGAACCCGGGCATGCCCGGGAACTCGGTCTGCACGTCTTCGATCGGTGCGCGGCTCGCGATGGCGACGCCGTTCCACTGGTTCAGGCCGTGGATCGAGAGCTCGTAGCCGGCAGCCTCGAACGCCTCGTGCGGGAACTGCTCCGGCTTGCACTTGATCTCCTGCATGGCCAGGACGTCGACGTCTTCTCGCACCATCCAGTCGACCGTGCGTTCGACGCGGGTGCGGATCGAGTTGACGTTCCAGGTGGCGATGCGCATGGGTTCAAGCCTACGGTCGGCGGGCGACACCGACGGACGACGAGGTGCTCAGGCCGGGAGCTCGGCGTCGTGGTCGGCGGCCTTGCGCGCGAGCGGGAGCACCACCCAGGCGCCGATCACGATCACGATGCCGATGCCGAGCGCCCACCAGCCGGCGGGCCGCGACACCGCGACATCGAACACGAGCGAGGTGACCCCGACGAGCAGCAGGCCGACGACGACGAGGTGGCCGACGAGCAGGCGGTTGCCCGTGAGCACGAGCCGCTCCTTCACCTTGCGCCGGAACAGCGCGCGATGCAGCGTCACGGGCGCCAGGCCGATCACGGTCGCGAGTCCGGCAAGCGAGACCAGCACGAGGTAGAGCCGCAACTGGTAGTCGTCGAGCTCGTCGAATCGGGGCTGGAAGGCCACCGCGATGAGGAAGCCGCCGATGAGCTGCGTGCCGGTCAGGGCGACCCGCAGCTCCTGCAGGATCTCGTTCCAGTTGCGATCGCTGCGCTGGTTCGCGGTCTCGTCGCGGCCGTCGCCGGGCACGACGTCGAGGTGGTCGTCCATGCTCGATGGTAGGCCGAACGCGCGCCGGTCGGGCAACCTCGCGCCGCGCCCGTCCTCACGCGGATCCGAGGTCGTTCCGGACCCGAAATCCCCCCAGTTCCGGGGGGTTCGGCGGGGCGGGCCGCAGAGTACTCTCATGGACATCAGGACGGGGGCGACCCCGGCCCGACCCCAACCACCCGCTGCGCCGCAGCAGGACCCGCCCCGACCTGACCCGTTGGAACACCCGCAGCGACGCCCTTACCCGACTGGTGTCATCATGCGCGCAACGACTGCCGGCATCCTGCTCGCGGCGGCCCTCGTCCTCGTCGGAGGACAGGCCGCCTACGCGGAGGAGATCCCCCCGAGTCCCGACCCCGGATACGTTCCCGAGGTCCCCGTCGAGCCGAGCCTCGGCGGATCCACCGCGGTCGGCGTCTGCGACAACGACGCCCCGTACATCTTCTTCTCCGTCGAGCTGACCGACCCCGACGGGGTCGCCACCTCGAACTTCGCACGGCTCATCCTCAGCGGGGCGGGCGGGCAGACCATGGAGATCCCGCTCGGCGAGCTGCAGGGCGGTTCGCTGTCCGGCAGCGTGCTCTGGCCTGGCGCGTCGGTCGACGAGAACGGCAACGCGAACGGATGGCCCGGCTGGGCGTTCGTGAACGGGCAATGGGTCGAGACGACCGGCAACTTCGCGTGGACCAGGAGCGTGTCCTCGGCGATGATCGTCGTCAACCCCGAGGTCACCGTGCCGCTGAGCTACCCGCCCGCGACCCCGGCCTGCACCGATCCCGGGGGATCGACGCCGGCGGGTGACATGGCGGTCGACACCGTCAACGGCGAGTCGCTGCCGCACACGGGGGTCGCGGCGTGGACGCTTCCCCTCGGACTGGCCGCACTCGGAGCGGCCGTCGTCGGGCTCGTCCTCGTGCTCATGCGCCGACGCCGCACCAGCACCAGCACGGGCACCGGCACCGGCACCGAATGACCGAACCGCACCCCGACGAGATCGCGCCGACGACCCGCAAGCCGGGTCGTCGGGCGCGCATCGTGCTCCTCGTGTGCGGTGCGCTCGTCGTGGCGGTGCTGGCAGCGGCTGCGTGGATCGGGGTGCGCGGGTGGCTCGCCAAGGCCGAGTTGGAGGCTGCGGCCGAGTCGGGCGAGGCGGTCGCGACGGCGATGCTCGCCCGTGATGTCGACACGGCCGGCACCGAGGCCAGGCGCTTCGCCGCCCATGCGTCCGAGGCGGCGCGGCTGACGGGCGACCCGATCTGGGCCATGGCGCAGGCGATTCCGTGGGTCGGCGACGACCTGGCGGCGGCGAGCACGATGGCGAGGGAGCTCGACCACGTCTCGTCCGACGCCGTGCTGCCGATGGTCGGGATCCTCGACGACCTCGACCCGAACACGCTTCGCGACGGCTCGGGGCGCATCGACGTCACGCGCATCGCGTCGATCGCGCCGGTGATCCACGGCGCGTCGACGTCGATCGGAACCGCACTCGACAGCGTGTCGGGCATCCCCCGAGCAGGGCTGTTCGCGCCGATCGCGTCGGCGCGGGATCGCTTCGTCGACGCGCTCACCCGCGCCTCCGGCATGGCGGGAGCGGTCGACGACGCGGTCGCGTTCGTGCCGGCGGCCCTCGGCTCCGACGCGCCGCGACAGTACCTGATCCTCTCGCTCAACAACGCCGAGCTCCGCACCGCGGGCGGCATCCCCGGCGCGATCGCGCTCGTCAGCGTCGACGACGGGGCGCTCTCGCTCGTGCGGCAGGCCAGCGCATACGACTTCTCGGAGTTCACCCAGCCGCTCGCGGTCCGCGACGGGACCCGCGCCGTGTTCGGCGACGAGGTCGGCCGGTACATCCAGAACATCACGATGACGCCCGACTTCGCCGAGACCGGCGAGCTCGCGGCCGGCATGTGGAAGCAGGCGTTCGGCGACCGCATCGACGGCGTGGTGGCCCTCGACCCCATCGCGCTGTCGTACCTGCTCGAGGCGACCGGGCCGGTGAAGGTGCCCGGCGCCACCCCCATCGACGCCGACAACGCCGTCGAGCGCCTGCTCGTCGACCCGTACCGCGTGCCGACGTTCGACCAGTTCGCGAGGGACCAGTACTTCGGGTCCGTCGCCGCCGCGACGCTGACCTCGATGCTCTCGCAGCCGGTCGACCTCGGTGCGCTCGTGTCCTCCCTGGGTCGTGCCGGCGCCGAGCAGCGGCTCTCGGTGTGGAGCGCCCACCCCGACGAGCAGGCCGCGCTCGAGCGCTCGGCGTTCGCCGGGCTGCTCGCCGCCCAGCAGGCATCGGGAGCGCAGACGTACGGCGTCTACCTCAACGATTCGACCGCGGCCAAGCTCGACCCCTACCTCGACGTCTCGATCGACGTCGGCGCGGCTCCGGCGGGCGACGACGGCCGGTCGGAGGTCACGGTGCGCATGACGCTCGCCAACACGGTCACGCCCGACGATCTCGCCCTCATGCCGAGCGACGCGAGCGGCGCGTACCGCGAGGGCTTCGGCCACGGACGGATCGCGACGATCGTCACGGTCTCGCCGCCGGAGGGCGCGTTCGACGGCGGCGTGCTCGTCGACGGCAAGCGCGTCGCCTACGCCGGTGACGGGGCTGCGGGCTCGGCGAACTCGCTCCCGATCGACGTGGAACCGGGTGCCACCACCGTGCTCGAGTTCCGGTTCCTGAGCGCCGAGCCGGGGCAGGTCGACCCGAAGGTCGTGCACACGCCGCTCATCCGGCCGATCGCGATCGGCGGACTCTGAGCGGCACGTTCTGGCAGGCGGCACACGCGTGATGTCATGATGGTGCCGAGTCTGGGCGAGCCGGGGAGAGCCGTGGGATACAGCATCGAAGGCATCGAGGGGGTGCCCGAGATCGTAGCGGGCGCCGATCTGGCGGCCATCATCGTCGGGGCGACGACCCTCGAAGCGGGCGACATCCTCGTGATCACGTCGAAGGTGGTCTCGAAGGCCGAGGGGCGCGTCGTCGCCGCATCCGATCGCGAGCAGGCGATCACCGACGAGACCGTGCGCGTCGTCGCGACGCGCGCGTACGAGGGCGGCGTCACGCGCATCGTCGAGAACCGCCAGGGCATCATCGGCGCCGCCGCGGGGGTCGACGCCTCGAACGCCCCCGACGGCACGGTGCTGCTGCTGCCGCTGGACCCCGACGCGTCGGCACGGGCGCTCGCCACCGGCATCCGCGCGCTCACCGGGCTCTCGATCGGCGTGATCCTGTCGGACACGCTCGGCCGCCCGTGGCGCGACGGCCAGACCGACATCGCGATCGGCGCGGCCGGCGTGCACGTCTTCGACGACCTGCGAGGGGCGACGGATGCCTCGGGCAAGCCGCTCGCCGTGACCATGCCGTGCGTGGCCGACGAGATCGCAGGCGCGGCCGAGCTCGTGAAGGGCAAGTCCGCCGGGATCCCGGTGGCCGTGGTGCGCGGACTCGGGCGCTACGTCGGCGAGCTCGACCTGCCCGGTGCCCGCAGCATCCAGCGTCCGCCCGAGCGGGACCTGTTCCGCGTGGGCGCCGACGAGGCCTACGACAACGGCTACCGCGACGGGTTCGACGAGGCGCAGAACGAGGGGCCGCTCCGGCGGGACCTGTAGCACTTCGACCGACTTCGTGGTTTTTGGATCCAGAAACGCGTGATCGTGGTCGATATCCGCTACGTTCAGGATCCATGAGCGCGCAGAACGCAGGCCCCAGGGGCGGCACGTCGGCATCGGCCCCCGTCGGCGACGGAGGTGCCGCGGCCCTCCAGCAACTCGCGGGGCAGCACGCGACCGGCTACCGATCGGTCGGCGTGATGGTCTACGACATCCTGAAGGATGCGATCCTGAGCGGCGCGCTGCTGCCGGGGCAGAAGCTCCGACAGGAGACGCTCGCGGAGCTCATCGGCGTGTCGCGCCTGCCGGTTCGGTCGGCCCTCATCCAGCTCGAGGCCGACGGGCTCGTCGAGTTCCACGACCGCCGCGGCGCCGTCGTGAAGTCGCTCTCGCCTTCGCAGGCCAAGGAGGTCTACGACATCCGCGTGCTCCTCGAGGTCGAGGCGCTGCGGCTGACGATGGCCGAGCTCACCGACGAGCGCGTCGCCCGCCTGCGGGCGCTCGGCAAGTCGGCGGACCAGAAGCAGGAGGGCGCCGAGTTCGTCGACGCCCGCACCGAGTTCTACGCCGAGCTCTACGACGCCGCGCGCCGGCCCGTGCTCTGGGACATGATCGAGCAGTTGCGCCTCAAGGTCGGCCGTTATGTGCTCGGGTGGCGCCTCGTGGGCGACGCCGAGCACAGCCACACGCATGAGCAGCTGGTCGAGGCCGTCGCCTCGGGCGATGCCGATCGGGCGGCGGGCGTGCTGCGAGATCACCTCGTCGGCGTGCGCGATGCCGTGCTCGAGCTGCTCGAGGCGGAGTCGCAGGAGACGGATGCCTCGGCGCCTGCCCTGCGCGTCCGCGCGCCGCGCTGAGCGAGGTCCCGGCTCTCCGCACCGCCTCCGGCTCGCTGCGAGGTTCCATCCCGCCGCAGCAACCGCTCCGGCATCGCGCGCCTCTTGCTTTTTGGATCCAGAATCCGAAATACTGAACCTGTCGGGCAGCCGACGACCTGAACGGGCCCGCCGAATCTCCGAATGCGTGCCACGGCCCCGCACGGGAGCGGGAGGATGGAGGGGTGTCAGTGCACATCGGATACGCCGCCATGCTCGAGCAGTTCCCGCCCGCCGAGGCGGTGGCGCTCGCCGCGCTCGCCGAGCAGCACGGCTTCACGGGCGTCATGGCCTCCGACCACTTCCAGCCGTGGCTGCCGCAGCAGGGCGAGTCCTCGTTCGTCTGGAGCGTGCTCGCCGCGCTCGGCGAGCGCACGACCGGCGACCTCGGGCCCGGCGTGACCACGCCGACCTACCGGTGGCACCCGGCCATGGTCGCGCAGGCCAGCGCGACGCTCGCGTCGATGTACCCCGGTCGGCACTGGCTGGGCATCGGCTCCGGCGAGGCGGTCAACGAGCACATCGTCGGCGAGTACTGGCCCGAGGCGCACGAGCGCATCAACCGCATGTTCGAGGCGATCGAGCTCATCAAGAAGCTCTTCAGCGCCTCGATCGCCGGGCGCGAGGTGCGCCACGCAGGGCCCCACTTCAAGCTCGAGACCACGCGGCTCTGGACCATGCCGCCGGTCGCGCCCGAGATCTTCGTCGCGACCCAGGGCCCCGTGACGGCGAAGCGCGCCGGCCGGCAGGTCGACGGCATCATCACGACGGGCGCCGACGACGAGCGCCTGCGCGTACTGCTCGCGAAGTTCGACGAGGGTGCCCGCGAGGGCGGGCGCGACCGCTCGAAGCTCACGCGGGTGCTGCAGCTGCACCTCTCGTGGGCGCCGACCGACGAAGAGGCGATGGCGAACGCGCTGCGCGAGTGGCCCATCGCGGGCATGCGCTTCGCTCGCGGAGACATCCGCTCGCCCTTCGAGTTCGAGCAGCTGGCGCGCTCGGTGCGGCCCGAGGACTTCACCGGCCGGCTCACGGTGTCGAGCGACCCAGACGTGCACCGTGCGCACATCCAGCGGCTGATCGACCTGGGGTTCGACCGCATCTACCTGCACAACGTGGGGCGCAACCAGCGCGAGTGGCTCGAGGTCTTCGGGCGCGACGTGCTGCCGAGGCTCGTGCGATGAGCACTGCGTTCGCGACCTCGCCGCCCGCCGAGCGCGGGTTCGATCGGGTGACGGATGCCGCGGCCATCGCGGTGCGCGCCCTCGCCGGCCTCGGCGAGATCCGCCCGGGCGACGACCTCGTCGACCTCATCGCGCGTGCCGCCGCCGACGCCGGCGGGCTGCGCGACGGCGACATCGTCGTGGTGACCTCGAAGATCGTGTCGAAGGCCGAGGGGCGTATCGTCGCCGCGGCCGACCGCGAGCAGGCCATCACCGACGAGACCGTGCGCGTCGTCGCGACGCGGGCGCACCCGGGCGGCACCACGCGCATCGTCGAGAACCGCCAGGGCATGGTCGCGGCCGCGGCGGGCGTCGACGCGTCGAACACGCCCGAGGGCACGGTGCTGCTGCTGCCCGTCGACCCCGACGCGTCGGCGCAGGCGCTCGCAGTCGGGCTGCGGTCGCGCACCGGCCGGAGCGTCGGCGTGATCCTCTCCGACACGCTCGGCCGCCCGTGGCGCGAGGGCCAGACCGACGTCGCGATCGGTGCAGCCGGCGTGCACGTGGTCGACGACCTGCGCGGCGGCACCGATGCGGCGGGGCGCACCCTGACCGTCACCATGGCCTGCCTCGCCGACGAGCTCGCCGGGGCGGGCGACCTCGTCAAGGGCAAGGCGAGCGGATGTCCCGTGGCGATCGTCTCGGGCCTCGCCCGCGCGGTCGGCGCGCTCGACCTGCCCGGCGCGGCGTCGATCGCGCGCCCGTCCGACCGCGACATGTTCCGGCTCGGCACCGACGAGGCGATCGAGCTCGGGCGCCGCGACGGACACGAGGCGGGGTTCGCCCGCGGACGCGCGGTCGGGCATGCCGAGGGGTTCGCCTCCGGCTATGCCGAAGGCGTCGCGGCGGCCCGTGCCGAAGCGCTGGCCGCGCGGGCCCGGCTCCAGACGGAGGCGACCACATGCTGACCTACGACGTCGTCGTGCCGGTGAAGCTCCTCGCCGAGGCCAAGACGCGCCTCGCGCCCTCGCTCGACCGCGCCGCGCGCGCCGACCTCGCGCGGGCGTTCGTGCTCGACACGATCGACGCGGCGCTCGCCGCCGAACGCGTGAACCGCGTGATCGTCGTCGGCGACCTCAGCGGCCACGTCGACGAGGTGCCGAACGGCGTGGTCGTCGTCGCCGAGCCCGAGCCGCGCTCGCTCACCGCCGCGATCCGACACGGCATCACCGAGGCCAGGCGGCTCGCCACCGCCGAACGTGCACCGGCAGCTCCTCCAGCTGCCACCGCCGACCATGATCCGGCCGTGGTGCCCGGCAACGGACGCGCTCCGCGCAGCCACCGCGGCATCGCCGTGCTGCTCGGCGACCTGCCGGCGCTGACCCCGCAGGCGCTCGATGCCGCGCTCGGCGCCGCGTCGCGGCATCCGCTCGCCTTCATGCCCGATGCCGAGGGCACCGGAACGACCCTCGCGGCCGCCGCCGCGCACACGCGGTTCGAACCCGCGTTCGGCGCGGACTCGGCGCTGCTGCACCGCACCCTCGGATTCCACGACCTCTCGCACGAGGTGCCCGCACCGCTCGCCGAGCCCATGCGGCGCGATGTGGACACCATCGCGGCGCTCGACGCGGCCGTTCATCTCGGCGTCGGGGCGCACACCGCGGCTGCCCTCGCCGCACGCGAGCCGGCCGCACGCGACGAGCCGTCACCCGCGTCCGAACCCGACGCCCGCGCGTCATCACGCCCCACCGACTCCACCAGAAAGGGAGCAGCATGACCCTCACCCTCGGATACAAGGCCAGCGCCGAGCAGTTCGACCCGCGCGAGCTCGTCGAGATCGCGGTCGCCGCCGAAGCGCACGGCATGGAGTCGGTGTTCACGAGCGACCACTTCCAGCCGTGGCGCCACACGGGCGGCCACGCGCCGTTCTCGCTCGCGTGGATCGCCGCAGTGGGCGAGCGCACCTCGAAGATCCGCATCGGCACCTCGGTGCTCACGCCGACGTTCCGCTACAACCCGGCCGTGCTCGCACAGGCGTTCGCGACCATGGGCGTGCTCTACCCGGGGCGGGTCATCCTCGGCGTCGGCTCGGGCGAGGCGCTCAACGAGATCGCCACGGGCTTCCAGGGCGCGGGCGATCAGGAGTGGCCCGAGTTCCGCGAGCGCTACGCGCGCCTGCGCGAGTCGGTGCGGCTCATGCGCTCGCTCTGGAACGACGACGGACAGGTGAGCTTCGACGGCGAGTACTACTCGACGCACGACGCCTCGATCTACGACCGTCCCGACGGGGGCGTGCCGATCTACATCGCCGCGGGCGGGCCGCAGGTCGCCAAGTACGCCGGACGCGCCGGCGACGGCTTCATCTGCACCTCCGGCAAGGGCGCCGAGCTCTACGCCGACCAGCTCATGCCCGCCGTGCGAGAGGGCCTCGAGGCCCGCGCCGACGGCCGCACGTTCGACGAGTACGACCGCATGATCGAGATCAAGCTCTCGTACGAGGAGGACCTCGACACGGCGCTCGACAACACCCGGTTCTGGTCGCCCCTGTCGCTCTCGAAGGAGCAGAAGCACGACATCACCGACCCCGTCGAGATGGAGCGCGCCGCCGACGCCCTGCCGATCGAGACGATCGCCAAGCGCTGGATCGTCGGCACCGACCCCGACGAGGTGGTCGAGCAGATCGGCCAGTACATGGACTGGGGCTTCAACCACCTCGTGTTCCACGCGCCCGGCCACGACCAGCGCCGGTTCCTCGAGCTGTTCGAGCGCGACCTCGCTCCGCGACTGCGCGCCCGCGCCGCGAAGTAGCGGCCGGCCGCTCGCCCGCACCGACCCAGGGCGCCCCGATTCGACGATCGGGGCGCCCTGTCGTGTGCGCGTGGCGAACCGGTCGCCCCCCGCGTCCGGCATTCGCCGAATGTCGGACGCCGGCGGCGACACGCCGTGCCGGAGCCCGAGCAGCCGGCGCGTCGCGCGCGACATCCGACGAACGATGCGCGCGCCGCAGGCGTACCGTTGGAGGTGCGGCACCGATGCCGGGCCGCCGCGCCGACATCGAGGAGGGGCCATGGCCGTCATCGGATGGATCGGACTCGGGCACATGGGCGGGCCCATGGCGGCCCACCTGGTCGCGGCCGGGCACGAGGTGCGCGGCTTCGACCTCGACGAGGCGGCGTGCCTGGTCGCGGCCGAGCGCGGGGTGCAGGTGTGCGAGAGCATCGCCGACGCCGTCTCGGGCGCGGACGCCGTGTTCACGTCGCTGCCGGGCAACGACCACGTGCGCGCGGTCTACGCGGCGACCGGCGGCGTGTGGGCCACTGCACCGTCGCAAGCGCTGCTGCTCGACACCTCGACGGTCGACGTCGACACCTCGCGGTGGTGCCACGCCGAGTCGGCCGCGCACGGATTCGCGTTCGTGGACTCCCCCATCTCGGGCGGCATCGCCGGGGCCGAGCGCGGGTCGCTGACCTTCATGCTCGGCGGCGATCCCGACGCCGTGGCGGCGGCCCGCCCGCTCGTGGAACCCATGGCTGCGCACGTCTTCGACCTCGGCGGTCCGACCCTCGGCATCGCGGCGAAGCTCGCCAACAACCTCATGCTCTTCGTCTCGCTCGTGGGCGTCGCCGAGGGGGCCGCGCTCGCGGCGTCGCTCGGGCTCGACCCGGTGAGGTTCCACGAGGTCGCGTCGGCCTCTTCGGGTGACTCCTGGCCGCTCCGCACCTGGTATCCGGCCCCCGGCGTGGTCGAGACGAGTCCCGCGAACCGCAGCTTCGACGCGACCTTCTCGGCGGCGCTCGCCGAGAAGGACCTCTCGTTCGCGGTCGCGGCGGGCGAGGCATCCGGTCTGCACACCCCGGCGGCCGAGCTCGCGCTCGAGCAGTTCCGCCGGCTCGCGTCGGAGGGGTATGCGGGCAAGGACGCCAGCCTGGTCGCGAAGTACCCGCCCGCCGACGGCACGGTGCCCGGGTTCGACCCCGAGGGCTGAGCAGGCCCGGCGCGGCAGCCCGGAGGGTCAGCGGCTCTCGCCGGCCTCCGACGCGAGACGCTCCGCCGCTCGTGACGCCACCGCGGGCGACGCGACCGCGATGAGTGGGCGTCCCGTGAGCGGGTGCGTGAGCACCTCTGCCCGCACGCCGTAGACGTCGTGCACGAGTTCCGAGGTCAGCACCTCGGTGGGCGGCCCGGCCGTGACCACCCTTCCGCCGGCGAGCACGACGACGTGGTCGGCGTAGGCGGCGGCGTGCGAGAGGTCGTGCAGGGCGGCGACGACCGTGAGCCCGTCGCGCGCGAGCCCGGCGAGCAGGTCGAGGGCGACGAACTGCGAGCCGAGGTCGAGGTGGTTCGTCGGCTCGTCGGCGAGCAGCAGGGTCGGCTCCTGGGCGATGGCCCGCGCCAGCGTGACGCGCTGCCGTTCCCCGCCCGAGAGTGAGTCGAGGTGTCGGCCGGCGAACTCCGCAGCGCCGACCGCGGCGAGAGCGGCGTCGATGACCGCACGGTCATGCGCCCCGGCGACACCGAACGCGCCGAGATGCGGCGTGCGCCCGAGGGCGACGGATGCCTCGACCGTCAGCCGTCCGTCGATCTCGGCCTGCTGCTCGGCGAGGGCGACGACCTTCGCGCGCTCGCGCCGTCGCATGCCGTCGAGGGATCTGCCGTCGAGTCGCAGTTCGCCGTCACGTGCGCGCTCGACGGCCGCGATGAGGTGCAGGAGCGTCGACTTGCCGGCGCCGTTCGGTCCGACCAGTGCGGTCAGCGCGCCGTGGGGCAGCGTCGCGTCGACGCCATCGATGATCGTGCGTCCGGCGCGGTCGAAGCGCACGCGCGACAGGTCGAGGGTCATGCCGTCCTCCTCGTGCGAAGCAGCAGCCAGGCGAAGACCGGGCCGCCGATCAGGGCGGTGATGATGCCGACCGGCAGTTCGCGCGGGTCGAACAGGGTGCGGGCCGCGGTGTCGGCCCACACGAGGAAGATCGCGCCCGCGAGTGCCGAGAGCGGCAGCAGTGCGCGGTGCCCGGGGCCGGTCACGAGTCGCACGGCGTGGGGGAGCACGAGCCCGACGAAGCCGATCGACCCGCTGACCGCGACGAGCGCGCCCGTGAGCAGGGCCGTGCCGCCGAGCAGCAGCACGCGCGAGCGGGCGACGTGCACGCCGAGCGCGGCCGCGCCCGCCTCGCCGATCGCGAAGGCGTCGAGCGTGCGGGCACTCGCCAGTAGCGGCAGGCCGACGACGACGAGCGCGACGCCGCTGATCGCGACCGAGCCCCAGTCGGTGCCGGCGAGGGAGCCGAGCAGCCAGTTGAGGATCTCGCGGTAGCTGTCGCCCGTCGCGCTCCAGAAGATGACGAGGCTCGTGATCGCGCCGAACACGCTCGACACGGCGATGCCGGCGAGCACCGTGGTGGTGGGGTCGAGCCGGGCGCCGCGGCCCGAGCGCGCGGAGGCCGCCATGGCCAGGCCGAGCGTCGCGACCAGCGCCGCGAGCGCGCCGGCGAACGCCGCCAGCGGCAGCAGCAGCCCGACGCCGAGCACGATGACGACGACCGCACCGACCGAGGCGCCGGACGAGAGTCCGAGCAGGTACGGGTCGGCGAGCGTGTTGCGGGTCACGGCCTGCATGACCGCGCCGCAGAGCGCGAGCCCGGCGCCGACCACCGCGGCCGTGAGCACGCGCGGCATCCGAAGCTCCCAGACGATGCCGTCGCGGATCGTCGAGAGCGTCGGCTCGCCGAACCCGAGGTGCGCGGCGATGCTCGCGAACACGTCGGTCGGCGCGATCGGCGCCGGACCGATGGTGACCGCGACGATGACGGATGCCGCGAGCACCGCCGCGAGCAGCAGGCCCCAGGCGAGCGCGCGCCCGCCCCTCGCCGGTCGAGTAGGGAGCGCAGCGAGCGTATCGAGACCAGCCGGGGCCTCTGGCGGGGTCGGGTCTCGATACGGCGCTGGCGCGCCTACTCGACCGGCGGGGCTCGCCGCCGCGCTCGCTCCTCGACTGGCGGAGCCCATCAGAACCCCAGGGCTCCGAGCTGCTCGACGGTCGAGGCGACCGCGCCGACGTTGCGCACGCCTGCCTCGGTCGACGGGAAGTCGAGCACGACGTACCGCTTCTGCTGCACGGCGGGCAGGGTGGCGGTGGCGGGGTTCGCCTCGAGCTGGGCGATCTTCTGGTCGGCGGTGTTCCATGCGGCGTCGACGAGCACGATGACGTCGGGGTTCGCGTCGACGATGGCCTCCCAGCTCATCGAGGTCCAGGTGTCGTGCACGTCCTTCGCGACGTTGTCGAGGCCCGCGGCCCCCATGATCATCTGCGGTGCGCCGATGCCGGCTCCCACGTAGGGCGTCTCGTCGCCCGAGCTGTACCAGAGGGCCGTGAGCCCCTCGTCGTTCGGCTCGATCGCGTCGAGCGCGGCCCGCTGGTCGGCGACCAGGTCGGCTGCGGCATCCGGAACCCCGAAGAGGTCGCCGGCCTCGCCGAACTCGCGGAACACCTCGTCGAACGTGAGCGGGTCGGGCATGTAGCCCTCGGCCTTGCACGCGGCCGGGGCGACGTAGGTCGCGACGCCGAGCTTCGCGAGGTCGCTGCGCTCGCCCGCGCCCTCGGCCGACAGGTTCGACTCCCAGCCGGCGAAGACGAGGTCGGGCTCGAGCGCGAGCGTCGCCTCCTGCGAGGGCACCTTGTCGGAGACGACCTCGATGCCGGATGCCGCGTCGGCGTACTCGTCGGGCACCGGGCCGTCGCTGAAGGCCGAGCCGATCACGCGGTCGGCGAGGCCGAGCGCGAGCATGAGCTCGAGCGTCGACGACTTGATGGTGAGCACGCGCTCGGGGGCGGCTTCGAGCGTGACCTCGGTGCCGCAGTTGTCGACGGTGATCGGGTAGGCGGATGCCGCGGCCTCGGCCGAGGGGTCGGCGCCGCCGGTCGAGGCGGCGGTCGGGGCGGCGCAGCCGGCGAGCAGGAGCGCTGCGGCCGGGATCGCGAGTGCGGCGGCGAGGCGAGCGGGGCGCGCGGCGGGGCGCGCGGCCAGGGGGTGACGGCGGGAGATGGGCATGGTTCCTCCGGGAAAGGTCTGGTGCGGACTTCGACAGATGTCGACGACTCACGGCCCAATCCCGGGCCATCACGACCGATCAGCCTGATCGGCGGTCGGGTTCATCCTACGGCGGGTGCCGATTCGGAATCAATACTGGATTCTGGATCCAGAATACGCAAAGATGACTCTGCACCGCTGCTTCGCCGATCCGAGAGGACCCGCACCACATGATCACCACGAACGTCGAGTTCATCAGCGAGGGCGATCGCCTCGCCGCGATCTGGCGAACGCCCGAGACCCCCGGTCCGTACCGCGCGATCGTGCAGGGCCCCGGCTGGCTCGGCCTGAAGGACGCCAAGCTCTACGTGCGCTACCACGAGGCGCTCGTCGCCGCCGGGTTCGCCGTGCTCGTCTTCGACTACCGCGGCTTCGGCGACTCCGAGGGCGACCGCGGCATCCTCTCGCCCGCACGCCAGCTGCAGGACCTCGTGAACGCGGTCACCTACCTGACCACGCGCGACGACGTGGTCGCCGACGCGATCGGCGTCTTCGGCACGGGCGGCACCGGTGGCGGCAACGCGGTGCTGCTCGCCGACGCCGACCCGCGCGTCAAGGCGGCCGTCAGCCAGGTGCCCGTCGCCGACGGCACCGATTGGCTGCACCGCATGCGCCAGGAGCACGAGTGGCTCGCCTTCCTCGCGAGCCTCGACGAGGACCGCAGGCTGCGCGTGACCACCGGTGCCGGCCGGCTCGTGCACCCCCGCGAGGAGATCATGGTGCCGACGCCCGAGCGCCGCGCCACCACGATCAAGGCCGACGTCGACGACCGCATCCCGAGCGCGATCCCGCTCTCGTGCGCCGAGGAGATCCTCGCGTACAAGCCCATCGCGGCCGCCGAGCGACTGACCACCCCGCTGCTCGTCATCGGCGTCGAGGGCGACGCGACCACGCCGACCGACCACGCCGAGGCGCTCTACGCCGCGGCGAAGGGCCCGAAGCAGCTCGTCATGCAGCGGCACACCACCCACTACGCGGCCTACGACCGGTACTGGACCGAGACCACCCCGCTGATCGTCGACTGGCTCGACCGCTACGTGCGCCCGAGCGACGTCGAGGTCCGCACCACCCGCTCGCCCCGATCGGGCGAGCTCACCGAACGCCTGGAGGCACCCGTGAAGGCAGCACTCGAGGAGGCCGTGCGATGAGCATCGACCTCAGGATCAGCGGCGGCACCGTCGTCACCCCGAGCGGCCCGGTCGCCGGCGACCTGCTCGTGCACGGCGGAAAGGTCGCGGGTGTCGTCGCACGTGACGTCGCCGTCGACGCCGAGCGCACGATCGACGCGTCGGGCCGGCTCGTGCTGCCCGGCATGGTCGACGTGCACGTGCACACCCGAGAGCCCGGCTACGAGCACAAGGACGACATCCTCACGACCTCGCGGCAGGCCGCCGCGGGCGGCGTCACGACCATGTTCGGCATGCCGAACCTGAAGCCGCCGACCGTCGACGTCGAGACCCTCACCGACGTGTTCGACCGTTACACCTCGAGCTCGATCGTCGACTGGAACCACAACCCGGCGCCCACGAAGTTCGACGAGATCGTGCCCATGGCCGAGATGGGCATCAACGCCTTCAAGATCTACATGGTCGTCGACACGGGCCGCGACTACCCGCACCCGTCGGGCACCGGCATCCACGACCACGGCCACCTGCTCGAGATCATGGACCGCATCGCCCCCACCGGCAAGCGGTTCATCGTGCACCCGCACGACCAGAAGCTCATGGACTACATCGAGGGCGCGGTGCTCGCCAGCGGCGACAACACGCCCGAGGGCTACGCGTCCGCGTACGCGGCCCGCGAGGGCGTCATCTGGGACACGGCGATCGACGTCGTGCTGCGCCTGGCCGAGGCATCCGGATGCCCCGTGCACATCGCGCACATCCAGACGCGCCGCTCGATCGAGGCCGTGCGCCGGGCCAAGGCCAACGGCGTCGACGTGACGTGCGAGGTCAACCACTGGGCGCCGTTCCTCTCCACCTGGGAGGACGTGCAGACCCTCGGCCCCTACGCGCTGTCGTACTGGGTTCCCGACGAGAACCGCCTCGCGATCTGGGAGGGCATGCGCGACGGCACCATCGACGTCGCGAGCTCCGACCACGCGCCGCACACGCGCGAGGAGAAGGAGATCGGCTGGACCCAGATGTGGAGCGCCCACACGGGCACCCCCGGCATCCAGTACTACTACGAGCTCATGCTCGACGCCGTGAACCGCGGCGAGCTCGAGCTCGAGCGCGTCGTCGAGATGGTCGCAGAGGTGCCCGCCGACAAGTTCGGCCTCGCGGGCGTCAAGGGCTCGCTCGAGGTCGGTGCCGACGCCGACATCGTGATCGCCGACATGGCGCACGAATGGACCATCACCGACGACGACGTGCTGTCGAAGATCGGCTGGACCCCCTACAACGGCCGCACGATCAGCGCGCGCATCGAGCGCACGCTCGTGCGCGGCCACGACGTGTACGCCGACGGCGTCGTCGTCGGCGAGCCCGGATTCGGGAAGCTCGCGGCCGCTCCGGCCGCACGAACGGCCGAACTGGCCGCAACAGAAGGGAAGTGACCATGAAATTCGGTCTGCTGCTGCCGCACTTCGGCGAAGAGGCGAGCAAGGAGAAGCTCCTCGAGGGCTCCCAGCTCGCCGAGAAGATGGGCTTCGACTCGGTCTGGGTCCGCGACCACCTGGTCTTCGAGCCGCACGGCGAGATGGAGAAGCCGAACCGCACCTTCTACGACGCGCTCACCACGCTCACCGCGATCGGCGCCGTCACCGAGAAGCTCGAGCTCGGCACCGGGTCGCTCATCCCGTTCCGCCACCCGCTCGTGACCGCGCTCATGGCCGGCACGATCACCCAGCTCGTCGGACCGCGCCTGATCCTGGGCTTCGGCGCGGGCACCTTCGACCACGAGTTCGAGGCGGTCGGCTGGGGCGACATGAACCGCGTCGAGGCCGTGCGCTCGAACGCCGAGATCCTGAAGCGCGTGTTCACCGAGAACGACGTCACCTACGACGACGGCATCTTCTCGTTCGAGAACGTGACGATCGAGCCGAAGCCCGTCGGCGGCCCGGTGCCGTTCTGGTACTGCGGTGCGACCCCCGCCTCGGCCCGCCTCGCGGCCGAGTACGCCGACGGCTGGATGCCCGGCCGCATCTCGCTGAAGACCATGGAGAAGCGCATCGCGACCATGCGCGACATGACGGATGCCTCGGGCCGCCCGATGCCGACCATCGCCGTCATTCCGCCCACCTCGATCGAGGAGACCCGTGAAGAGGCGCTGAAGCACGTGAACATCCCCGGGCTGCTCGCCTGGGCGAACAAGGCGCGGTTCACGGTCAAGCCCGAGTCGGGCAGCTTCCAGACCGTCGAGGACCTCGAGGGCCAGCTCATCGTCGGCAGCCCCGACGAGGCCGTCGAGGAGATCCGCAAGTTCGAGGCCATCGGCACCGAGCACCTCGTGTTCGACTTCCGGTTCAAGTTCGACCGGTTCTTCGAGCAGATCGAGCTGCTCGGCACCGAGGTGCTGCCGAAGCTGCGCGAGCACGCGGCCGTTCCCGTCGGCTGAGCGACCATGGGTCGGGGAGCGCCGATGCCTCGCGCCGACGCTCCCCGGCCGCCCAGGGGCTTCGCACCCCGACCGCCGAGACCCGTACCGAGACCGATGTGGAGAGACAGGACATGACGATGACGACGACCGCCGCCGGATCCGAACCGGCCGAGCCCGCGGCATCCGCCCCGCTCATCTCGGTGCGCGACCTGACGGTGAGCTACCACGTGGCACGCACCGGGGCGACCCTGACTGCGGTCGAGGGCGTGGACCTCGACGTGCACGAGGGCGAGTTCGTGACCGTGCTCGGCCCGTCGGGCTGCGGCAAGACGACCGTGATGAACGTCATCGCCGGACTCGTGAAGCCCACGTCGGGCGAGGTGCTCGTCGACGGGCGGCCCGTGACCGGCCCCGGCCCGGATCGGGCGGTGGTCTTCCAGGACTACGCGCTGCTTCCGTGGCGCACGGTCTTCGACAACGTGAAGTTCGGCCTCGAGATGCAGAAGCGCCTGAAGGGCGACGGATGGCGCGAGCGCGTGCAGGAGGCGATCGAGCTGGTCGGGCTGCGGGGCTTCGAGTCGTCGTACCCGAAGGAGCTCTCGGGCGGCATGCAGCAGCGGGTGGGCCTGGCGCGGGCGATCGTCGCAGAGCCGAAGATCCTGCTCATGGACGAGCCGCTCGGCGCGGTCGACGCGCTCACCCGCGAGGTCATGCGCGACGAGATCGAGAAGCTCATCGCGGCGACCGGCAAGACCGTGCTCTTCATCACGCACTCGATCGAGGAGGCGATCCTGCTCGGCGACCGCATCGTCGTGTTCAAGAGCCATCCGGGCGCGATCAAGGAGGTCATCGAGACGGGGCTCGCGCGCCCGCGCTCCGAGCGCAGCGTGCAGTCCGACCCGCGATTCCTCGAGCTGCGCGACCACCTGTGGGACGCGCTGCAGGCCGAGGCCGAGGCCGCTGCGGTGGGCGGCTCATGAGCGTGCTCTTCGCGAGCGGCGGCCCGCGCGCCGGCCGCGGCGGGGTCGCGGAATGGCTCGGCGGGCTCTCGACGGGCGGCAAGGCCGTGGTCATCGCCGTCGAGGTCTTCGTCGTGCTGCTCGTCTGGCAGCTCGTCGTCGGCTACTGGGGGCTCATCAACCCCGTGTTCTTCCCGCCGCCGCTGGCGATCGCGCAGGGGTTCGCCGAGATCGTGGCCAACGGCACGCTCGTCGCGAACGCGGCGGTCTCGCTGCAGGCGTGGCTCACGGGATTCACGATCGCGGTGATCGTCGGCATTCCGGTGGGCCTGCTCATGGGCGCCTCGCTGCCGGTCGACAAGGTCGTGGGGCCGATCGCGTGGACCATCTACGCGACGCCCGCCATCGCCTACCAGCCGCTCGCGAAGGCCTGGTTCGGCTTCGGCATCGGCCCCGTGATCTTCCTCGTCGTGATCAGCGCGCTGTTCCCGATCATGCTGAACATCGCGGCGGGCATGCGCACGACGAGCCCCTCGCTGCTGCGGGCGGCTCGCGTCTACGGCGGGTCGCAGGTCGACCTGTATCGCCGCGTGTTCCTGCCGTCGACCGTGCCGTTCCTCTTCGCAGGCCTCCGGCAGGCGGTCGTGCTCGCGACGATCGGCATGGTCGTGGCCGAGCTGTCGGGCTCGTCGAGCGGCATGGGCGCGCTCATCATCAGGGCCGCCAACACCTATCAGACCGACCAGGCGTTCGCCGCGATCGGCGTCGTCGTGTGCTGGAGCGTCGGCATGACGGGCGTCGTGACGCTCGTCGAGCGCTGGGTCGCACCGTGGACGAGGAAGGCACGACGATGACCGCGACCGTCTCGATCGAGGCGCTGAACGCGCCCGCCCCGCGCCGCCGCGGACCGGGCTCACCCGACGGTCGCGGCCTTCGCGGCCCGAGCAAGTGGACCTGGCTGCTGCTCGGCGTGATCGCCGCGATCCTGCTGGTCTGGGAGGCTGTGGTCTCGTGGCTGCATCTCGTGCCCGAGGCGTTCCTGCCGCCGCCCACCGCGGTCTTCGCCGCGTTCCTGCAGCTGCTCGTCGACCCCGAGTTCTGGCAGGCGTTCGCGTTCAGCATGCAGAACCTGCTCATCGGGCTCGTGCTCGCGGTGGTCGTCGGCGTGGTCGTCGGTCTCGCCGTCGGCTGGTCGCCGGTACTGCGTTTCACCGTCGCGCCGTTCCTCTGGCTGCTCTACTCGACTCCCAAGGTCGCGCTCGCGCCGCTCTTCATCCTCGTGCTGGGGCTCGGCAACGAGTCGAAGATCGCGCTGGTGTTCCTGCTCGCGGTGTTCCCGATCATCCTCAACACCATGGAGGGCGCGGTCACCGTGCAGGCCTCGCTCGTGAACGCGGGCCGGGTCTACGGCGTGAACGGGGTCGCGCTCGGGTGGAAGGTGATCCTGCCGTCGACGCTGCCGTACATCCTCGCGGGCATCCAGCGCGGTGCCGCGCTCGGCTTCACGGGCGAGGTGCTGGGCGAGTTCCTCGGCGGAACCGGCGGCCTCGGCCACATGCTCGAGTTCGCCGCCTACCAGTTCCAGATGGACGAGGCGATCGCCATGGTGATCGTCATGGTCATCATCGCGAACCTCACGCTCGCGCTCATCTCGGTGCTGCGCAAGAGGCTCGCGCCCTGGTACGACGACCGGCAGATCATGGGCCGCAGCTGATGGGCGCGTCGGTGAGCGGGTCGGTGGGCGAGCCGACGAGCGAGCGGATGCCGCGGCGCGAGGTCGTCACGCCGGCAGGCGTCTACCCGCCGACCGCCGACTTCAGCCAGGCGATCCGGGTCACGGCGGGTGACCTCGTGTTCGTGAGCGGCATCATCGGCATGCGCCCCGACGGCACGATGCCGACGACCGCGCGCGAGCAGATCGAGCTCGCCTTCGAGAATCTCGTCGCGGTGCTCAGGGCGGCGGATGCCTCGCCCGACGACGTGGTGAAGGTGAACGTCTTCATCGGCGAGGAGTTCGCCCTCGTGCGCGACGACCTGCGCGAGATCCGTGCACGGCACTTCACGCACGACTTCCCGGTGTCGACGCTCGTGCAGGTCGCCGGGTTCGCCTCGCCCGCGTACCGCTTCGAGATCGAGGCGATCGCGGCGCCCCCGTCGCGTACGCCCCGGCCGGGGTCGTCGCTCGAGTAGCGACGAAGTACCCCACCCGCCGGTCGAGGAGCGACGAAGGAGCGTATCGAGACCTGCCCACCAGAGACCGCCGGCCCCCGCGTCATGCGCGACAGCGGGGGCCGGCTTCCTGCGTGCGCGTGCAGCATCACCCCGTAGGGTTGCGCGCACGGGGCCGTCCGAGCTCCCGATCAAAGGTCGTCACACATGTCCGACAAGTCCCCGAAGAAGTCCGCATCGAAGACCGCGGCCACCCGCACGCTCAAGGAGAAGCGGGCCGACAAGAAGACGAAGGCAGCCGGCCGTTCCTCCGGCAGCGACATCACCGAGGCGACGCACCGCAAGAAGTAACGCAGATCTCCCGAGAGCCCCCGCCGGAATCACCCCGACGGGGGCTCTTCGCGGCCGGGGCGCCGACAGCGCTCAGCCCGTGAACTGCGCCAGCTGGAGCAGATTGCCGCAGGTGTCGTCGAGCACGGCGATGATCACCGGACCCAGGTCGGTCGGCGGTTGGGTGAAGGAGACGCCGAGGGCGGTCAGGCGCTCGTACTCGGCCCGCACGTCGTCGACGCCGAGCACGCAGTACGGGATGCCGTCGGCGACGAGTGCGTCGACGAACGGCGCGACCGCCGGGTGGCCCTTCGGCTCGAGCGAGAGCTGCGTGCCATCGGGGCGGCCGGACTCGACGACCGTGAGCCAGCGGTGCTCGCCCATCGGGATGTCGGCGGCGATGTCGAAGCCGAGCCTGGTCGTGTAGAAGTCGGCGGCGCGTTGCTGGTCGTCGACGAAGATGCTGACGGTCTGCAGTTTCACGGGTCTGCCTTTCGTTGGGGCCACCGTGCGGAGATCTGCGCCAGTGGCGTGGTGTCGATCGTGTGCAGCTTGTAGCGGCCTCGCCGCTCGGTGCGCACCAGGCCGGCCTGCTCGAGCACGTCGAGGTGCTGCGACACGGCCTGACGCGTCGGGGTGAGTCCGTGCTTCATCGCGAGCTTCGAGCAGAGCTCGAACAGGGTCTGCTCGTCGCGTTCGAGGAGTTCGTCGAGCAGCAGGCGCCTGGTCTCGTCTGCGATCGCCTTGAACACGTCGGTCACGCCATCACCATAGGCAAGTATTGACTTGCCTGTCAAGGATCCGCGGACGCGGGGCTCAGCGCAGGGCCTGCGCGCCGAGCACCGAGAGCAGTTGCAGCTTCTCGGCGCTCTCGCTGCCCGGGACCGCGGTGTAGACGAGCAGGGCGTGCGACTCGACCGGGTCCACGAGCGACTGGCACGACACCTCGAGTGCGCCGAGCTCGGGGTGGATGAAGTGCTTCACCTCGGTCGGGCGGATGCCGACCTCGTGCAGCTCCCACACGGTGCGGAACTCGACGCTCTCGGCGAGGAGCAGTTCGACGAGTCGCGCCGCCCGCGAATCGGGTCCGCGGAGCGTCACGACCTCGCGCAGGCCCGAGGCGAACACGCGGCCGAGGCGGTCGTGGTCGGCCGGGTCGTAGCGCCGACGGGTCGCGGGATCGGCGAACCAGCGGTAGCCGATGCTGCGCGCCGGTCCGGTCAGGCCCGTGAGGTCGCCGCTGAGCGCGACGCCCAACGGCGTCTGCCGGAGCGTCTCACCCAGCTCGGTCACGATCTCCGCCGGTGTGTCCTGGAGCCGGTCGAAGATGCGGAGCAGGCCGGGGCCGATGTGGTCGCCGCTCGCGCCGCGTGGCGGCGGCTGGTGCCCGGCGAGGCGGAAGAGATGGTCGCGCTCGTCGAGCGAGAGGTGCAGGCCCTGGGCGATCGAGGCGATCATGCCCTCGGACGGCTGGGGTCCGCGCTCCTGTTCGAGCCGGGAGTAGTAGTCGGTGGACATGTGCGCGAGCGCCGCGACCTCTTCGCGCCGCAGTCCGCTCGTGCGACGACGCTGACCGCGCGGGAGCCCCACGTCATCGGGTTGGAGTGCCTCCCGACGGCGTCGGAGGAAGCCCGCCAGTCCGGCCCGGTCGATCTCCATGCCGCATCCTTCGATGCGCGGTTCCTGTCTACCGCGGATGCCGCGCCGCATCCACGGATCGCCGATCCGTGGATCGACCGTGCCTGAATGCCGACGGCGCACCCGGTGAGACTGGACGGCGTCATCCGACGACAGGAGAACCCCATGGCCCGCAGGACACCGGACACCACCGTTCCCGACCTCACCGGCCGGCGAGCCGTCGTCACCGGCGCGAGCGACGGCATCGGACTCGGCTTGGCCCGCAGGCTGGCGGCTGCGGGTGCCGACGTTCTGCTGCCCGTGCGCAACGAGGCCAAGGGCGAGGCCGCGCTCGCCGCGATCCGTCACGAGACGCCCGAGGCGAAGGTGTCGCTCAGGTCCCTGGACCTCTCCTCGCTCGCGTCGGTGGCGGCGCTCGGCGCCGAGTTGCGCGCCGAGGGGCGGCCGATCGACATCCTGATCAACAACGCCGGCGTCATGACCCCGCCCGATCGGCAGATGACGGCCGACGGGTTCGAGCTGCAGTTCGGCACCAACCACCTCGGCCACTTCGCGCTCGTCGCGGGGCTGCTCCCGCTGCTGCGCGCCGGCCGCGCGAGGGTGACCTCGCAGGTCAGCATCGCGGCGAACAGCGGCCGCATCAACTGGGGCGACCTGAACTGGGAACGCTCGTACGACGGCATGGCCGCCTACAGCCAGTCGAAGATCGCGTTCGGGCTCTTCGGCCTCGAGCTCGACCGCCGCAGTTGCGCCGAAGGGTGGGGCATCTCGAGCAACCTGTCCCATCCGGGCATCGCCCCGACGAACCTGCTCGCCGCGCGGTCGGAGCTCGGTCGCGACCAGGAGGTGTCCGGACGGCGGATCATCCGCGTGCTGTCGAGCCGCGGCATCCTGCTCGGCACGGTCGAGAGCGCGATGCTGCCCGCGCTCCGGGCGGCGACCTCGCCCGATGCGGCGGGCGGCAGCTTCACCGGGCCGCGCGGCCTCGGCCACCTCGGCGGCGCGCCCGGTCCGCAGAAGCTCTACTCGCGCCTGCGCAGCGAGGAGGAGGCGGCACGGGTCTGGCAGGTCTCGGAGGAGCTCACGGGCGTCCGGGTGCCGGCGGCTTGACGGCCGACCGCGGCATCCGTCGTACGACGAAGCCCCCGCCGGCATGCGCTCCGGCGGGGGCTTCGATCATCGGATCGGGCTCGATCAGGGGTAGGGCAGCGTCTCGGGTCCGGCGTTGTCGATGCCGAGCAGCTCCTGCGCCTTCTCGAGGTAGACGAGCTGCGACGCGTCGAACTCGATGGGCTCGAGCGACTGCGTCTCGATCGTGGTGTCCCACGCGTCGGCGTCGAAGTACAGGTTCGAGCAGGCGAGGTGCCCGTCGAGCACCCAGGGGCTCTCGCTGTCGCGCAGCGCCGAGACGTCGAAGTCGTTGGCCTCGTAGATGTCGAGCACCGAGTCGACGTTCTCGGGGAACTCGCCGGGAGCCGGTGCGGTCATGTAGTCGGTCGCCTTGAGCGTCGCCCGCAGGAACCGCACGAGCGTGTTCGGGTTCTCGGCGACCCAGCCGCTGCCGGCCACCTGCACGTCGTTCGCCCAGTTGCGCAGCGACTCGACGATGACGTTCGCCCCGTGCTCCTCGAGCGCGGGCAGGTCGTCGGCGTAGAACGGCTGCATCGAGATGCGGTCGTTCACGAAGAACTCGGTCCACGACTCGGAGCCGGGCCCCGGGTAGACGACCTCGGTCTGCACCGTGTCGAGGTCCCAGCCCTCCTCCTTCAGCACGAGCTTGCGCTGGAACTCGGCAGGGTCGCCCGGCGTGCCGGCGAGCACGATCGACGTGCCCTCGAGGTCCTCGACCTTCGTGATGCCCTGCTGGGCGGCGAAGTCGAAGTTCTGGCGGCAATAGTGCCCGCCGACCAGGTCGACCTCGACACCGCCCCGGATCGCCTCGATGACGGTGCCGGTCGACTCGACGCCGATGTCGGCGCTGCCGCTCGCGACGGCGGCGGTGACGTTGTCGGCGGTGATGACCTCGACCGTGAGGCCCTCCTCGTCGTAGTAGCCGAGGTCGGTCGCGAGCACGTACATCGAGTACATCGTGATGTCGGGGAAGGGGATGGCCACCGTGATCTCGGTGTCCTCGGCTGGGCCGGGCTCGCCGTCGCCGAGCGTGACGGGCTCGGCTTCGGCCGTGCCGCCGTCGGTCGCCGCGCATCCGGCGAGCAGCGTGAGTGCTGCAAGGCCGGCGGCCGCGATCAGGCCGTGTCGTCGAATGGATCTGCGCATGACTCTCCGTTCTCAAGGGGTGGCTCGAACAGGGCCTGCCGCAGAGTGCGGGGCCTCGTGCGAATTGACGGATACCGTATCCAAAATCCGGTCGACTGTCTACGGATCGGGCCGAAGCCGATGGTTACGGTTGGATTGCGGGGCCACTCGGGCGATTGCGGGGGTCAGTCGCAAGGGTCGGGCCGGGGAGATCGGATGTCGGCGCCGACGGCGAAACGGTGGACACCTCGTCGCAAATTGGATACGGTATCCAGAAATCACGACATCGAACGTCGTGACTGAAGCGGGAGCGAGGGCGGATGCGAGCGGCACGACTGCAGACCAACGGCCTCGCGGGCCTGCACGTCGCCGACGTGCAGCGCCCGACTCCCGAGCCGGGCGAGGTGCTCATCGCCGTCGAGGCCGTGAGCCTCAACCAGCTCGACCTCAACGTCATCGCCGGGCACGGTCCGGGACGCGCTGCACGCCTGCCGCGCGTGCTCGGCCTCGACCCCGCGGGGGTCGTCGTCGAGCTCGGCGAGGGCGTGGACGCCGGTCGTCTCGGCCAGCCGGTCGTGGCGAAGCCGAACATCCCCTGCGGCGACTGCGTGCACTGCGCGCTCGGCCACGAGGCCGACTGCCCGTCGCAGACCGTGCTCGGGGTGCACCGCGACGGGGGAGCGGCCGAGTTCGTCGTCGTGCCCGCCCGCAACGCGTTCGACCGGCACGGCCTCGACGCGGCGACCGCGAGCGCGACCGTGCACAGCCTGCCGATCGTCGTCAACGCGTTCGATGCCGCCGCCGTCACCGCCGCCGACCGCGTGCTCGTCACGGGCGCGGGCGGCACGCTCGGGCACGCGGCCGTCGCCTACGCCAGGTTCCTGGGCGCGACGGTCGTGGCCGCGTCGCGCAGCGAACTCCCCCGCATCGACGGGGTCGAGCCGATCGTCGCCGCCGATGCAGGCGAGCTCGGCGAGCGCCTCGCGGAGGCCGAGCCGTTCGACGTCGCGATCGACGTGAGCGGCCACGGCGCCACGATCGCCGCGGGCGTCGCCGCCCTCGGCTGGGGCGGGCGAGCCGTGTTCTGCTCCGCCTCCGTCGACGCGCGCCTCGAACTCGACGCTCGCGACCTGTACCTGAAGCGCAAGCAGCTGCGCGGCGTCGCGAGCGCCGACTACGAGCACGTGCGCCGCGCACTGCGGCACGTGCAGAACGGCACGATCGCGCCGATCATCGGCTCGCGGCATCCGCTCGACGACATCGTCGGCGCGTACCGCGGCTTCGGCGCCTCGCCGAGGGGCAAGGTGGTCATCGATGTGGTGTGACGCCCGCCCCGCCCGTGCACGAGCCAGAACCCGTCGAGAGGACCCGACCCGATGAACACGCACCAGCGCGAGGCAGGCCCGCTCGGCGGCATCCGCGTGATCGAGCTCGGCCAGTACATCTCGGGGCCGTACGCCGCCAAGCTGCTCGCCGACCTCGGCGCAGACGTCGTCAAGGTCGAGGCGCCCGAGGGCGACCCGATGCGGCGGTGGGAGGGCAGCGGCGCGATGAGCCCGCAGTTCGCCGCCTACAACCGCGGCAAGCGGGCCGTGACGCTCGACCTCAAGACCGCCGAAGGGCTCGCCGCGCTGCTCGAGCTCGCGCGCACGGCCGACGTGCTCATCGAGAACTTCCGCCCGGGCGTCGCCACGCGACTCGGCTTCGGGCCGGAGGCACTGCGCGCGCTGAACCCCCGGCTGATCACGTGCTCGATCACGGGCTTCGGCGCAGACGGGCCGTACGCGAAGCGGCCCGCCTACGACACGGTCATCTCCGCGGTCGGCGCGATGTACAGCCAGGTCGTGCCCGCCGAGACCCTGCGCCCGCTCGGGCCCGCGTTCTCCGACCTGCTCTCGGGCATGTCCGCCTCTCAGGCCGTGCTCGCGGCGCTGCACGCGCGGGACGCCCGGGACGCCCGCGACCGCGCCGGCGACGGCGGGGGCGCAGGCACGGGCGAGGGCGAGCACGTCGAGGTGTCGATGGTCGGCTCGCTCATCGACTTCCTCACCGAGGCCGCGTCGACCTACCTCGAGACCGGCCAGGTCGCCGGGCCCGACTCCCGGCCGCGACGGGCGCAGGCCTACGCGTGCGTCGGCTCCGACGGTCGCGCGTTCGTCATCCACATGTCGGTGCCCGAGAAGTTCTGGGTCGGACTCGTCGAGGTGCTCGAGACGCCGTCGCTGGCCTCCGACCCCCGTTTCTCGACCCGTGAGGCGCGCGTGCGCAACTACGACGAGCTCGACGTCGAGCTCAAGGCGATCACCGAGCGGATGCCGCGGCAGCACTGGCTCGACCGGCTCGCGGCCGCCGACATCCCGCACGGCCCGTTGAACACCGTCGCCGACCTGTTCGACGACCCCCAGATCGCGTCGATGGGCCTCGTCGAGGAGATCGTCGGACACGACGGCGACCCGCTGCGGGTTCCTGCACCGAGCACGAGGTTCCACCGCAGCGGCCGGCCCGAGCTGTGTGCGGCACCCCGCCTCGGCGCGGACAATGGGGCCGTGCTCGGCGGTGAGGGCGACGCACGCTGGGGCGACGCCGAGCGCTCCGCCGAGGCATCCGGTCATCCTGCACCCGTCACCGAAGGGACCCCCGCATGAGCGGCATCGACGACCTCGTCGCGATCGACGTGCACACGCACCCCCAGACCGAGGAGTTCCTCGCGGCGATGGGGCAGCGGCACCAGCAGATGGCGAAGCACTTCGGACGCGAGCGGCCGGTCGTGAGCTTCGCCGAGCAGGCCGACCAGTACCGCGACCGAAGGATGATGGCGGTCATCGTCAACTCCGACTCCGAGACGACCTCGGGCATCAAGGGCGCGCCGAACGACCTGCTCGGCCAGGCGCAGGTCGACCACCCCGACGTGTTCCTCGCGTTCGCGGGCATCGACCCGTGGAAGGGCGAGGCCGCGATCGCGGAGATCCGCCGCATGCACGCCGAGTACGGCATCAAGGGCGTCGGCGAGCTGAACCCGTCGCGGCAGAAGTTCCTCGCGAACGACCGGCGCTTCTTCCCGATCTGGGAGACGTGCGCCGAGCTCGGGCTCGTCGTGATGTTCCACTCGGGCTTTCCGGGCGCCGGGGCGGGCACGCCGGGCGGCGGCGGGTACCGCCTCGAGAACGCCAGGCCCGTGCCCTACATCGACGACGTCGCCGCCGCGTTCCCCGAGCTCAAGATCATCAGTGCGCACCCGGCGTGGCCGTGGCACCTCGAGAACCTCGCGATGGTCTGGCACAAGTCCAACGTGTACCTCGACCTGTCGGGCTGGGCCCCCAAGTACCTGCCGCCCGAGGTCGTGCGCTACGCCGACTCGCTCATCAGCGACCGCGTGCTCTTCGGATCGGACTGGCCCGTGATGACCGCCGACCGATGGATGACCGAGTTCGACGCGCTCGGCCTGAAGCCAGAGTCGCGGCGCAAGATCCTGCTCGACAACGCCCGCACGCTGTTCGGGCTCTGAGACGCGGCATCCGAGCACCGAGAACCGAGAACCGAGACGCTGAGGAAGGCCGTACATGGCACAGCTCGTGATGGCGGCGGCAACGCCCCACAACCCGCTGCTCTGGCGCGCGATGCGCGACCCGATGCCCGACGACCTCGCGGGCGTCGCGGCGAACTTCGACCGGTTCCGGAGGTCGTTCGCCGCCCACGACGTCGACGTGGTCGTCGTGATCGGCACCGACCACCTGCGGCAGTTCTCGTACGACCACTCGCCGGCGTTCGTCGTCGGCAAGGCCGAGTCGTACCACGGCACGTGGGAGAACGAGGTGCGCACCTTCGGCATGGAGTACGTCGAGCTCGAGGGGCACCGCGAGCTCGCCGACGAGATCACGGGCCGCCGCGTGCAGCCTGAGACGATCGACCTCTCGGTGAGCCTCGAGTGGCGGCTCGACCACAGCTTCGTGATCCCCCTGCAGTACGTGCGGCCCGAGCTCGACGTGCCCGTCGTACCGATCCACACGAACGCGTCGATGCCGCCCGTGCCGTCGGTGCGCCGCTTCATCGCGCTCGGCGAGCACGTGCGCTCGGCCATCGAGGGCTGGGAGACCGACGCGCGCGTCGCCCTGCTCACCTCGGGCCACATGGCCAACGACGTCGGCGGCCCGCGCACCTTCGCCGGCTCCCCCGACCCCGAGTTCGACCGGGCCGCGGCCGCGTGGATGCGCGACGGCGACCTCGACGGCGCGATCGCCGGCTGCAGCGACTTCGACCGCATGCTCGACGCCGGTTGCATGACCTACCAGTACCTCAACGCCGTCGCCGCGCTCGCCGCGATGGGCGGCCGCCCCGCCGACTTCGCCGACGTGACCGAGTCGCGGTTCGCGTCGAGCCCCTTCTTCCTGTGGGAGACCCGCTGATGACCCGATACATGATCGACAAGTTCATGCGCTTCGTCGAGCTCTCCGACCAGCGCGTCGCCGAGTACGCCGCCGACCCGGCCGCCTACGTCGAGCGCTGGCTCGCCGGCGGCTCGGGGCCGGAGGCGGCGACCGACGACCGGGTGCTCACCGACGAGGAGCAGGCCGCGTTCGCCGCTCGCGACTTCGCGGCGCTCTATGCGCTCGGTGCGCATCCGTACCTGCTGTGGCACTTCACCGAGGCCGTGCACGCGCACGAGTTCACCCCCGAGGCGGGCTGGCGCGAGCTCGTCGAGCGGTACCGCGCGGCCGTCGCGCCGCAGGGGGTCGTCGACTACATCCCGTGAGCGGCCGTCGGGCGCCGACATCCCTGATCCTCAGGAGAGCGGATGCCGCGGCACGGCGGCGGGCGCCACGGTGCCGTCGTGTCGCTCAGTCGCGCAGGCCCACCGCATCGTGCGCCCAGAACGGCCACGCGTACACGACCGTGCCGGTCATCTCGGGCCGGTGCGAGCTCAGCCGATGCACCTGGAACGCCGCCTCGGGGATGCGCAGCGAAGGCCGCCGGAACCCGAGCCGGCCTGCGGCGACGAACCCGAGCCGCGAGTAGTACCCGGGATCGCCCTCGAGCAGGACGAACGGCCAGCCGGCCGCCTCGCCATGCTCGAGCGCGCGCTGCACGAGCGCCGAGCCGATGCCGTCGCCCTGCCGCTCGGGCGAGACGGCGAGCGGACTCAGCACCGGGGCGGGCATGAGCCGCGCGGGCGCGTCGAGCAGGCTCATGGTCGCCATGACGTGGCCGACGACCCGGTCGTCCGCATCGACGGCCACGAACGAGCATCCCCCCAGCTCCGCGATCGTCGGGCGCAGGTCGTGCACGATGGCGTTCACGACGGCGCCGTGCTCGCCGAACGCAGCGAGGTGCAGCTCGGCGACGGCCGCGGCATCCGTCGGCAGCTCGTGCCGGATGCCAGCGGTCAGCGCAGTTCTCCGACGCTCGGCGGCAGCGCGCAGTAGTCGTAGAAGAAGCGCTTGGGATGCGACTCGAGCGTCGCGTCGACGATGACGTTGACGCCGGCGTGCGGCAGTTCGTCGCCCGCGAGCACCCACACGGTGAAGTGCCAGATGCCCCGCACCTTCTCGTTCAGCAGGCGGCGTCCGTCGACCACGAGCACCGTGTCGGGGTCGCCCGCCCCCTCGAGGGTGCCCGCTCGGAACGGCTCGATCGTCTCGGCGCGCAACGTCGCCTCGTCGACGTCGCCGAGCGAGCGCCGCACGGCGATCTGGCCCTGCGCGTCGAGCGCGACGGCCAGGTCGTCGGCGAAGCGGGCGACGCGAGCCGGATCGGTGCCCTCGATCGCGACGAGCCGCCGTCCGCGCGGGGTCAGGTGCGTGAACTCCCGGGCGACGCCGTCGACCAGATCGCGCCGGGTCTCGCTGAAGTAGGCCATGCGCGCAACGCTACGCGCAGTGCCCCACCCGATGACAGCCCGACCACGCCGCATCCGCTCAGGAAACGGGTCGCATCGGCGCGTTCGGGGCTACGGGCGCACCGCCGACAGGTCGTGCCAGGAGATCTGGAGGGGGAGGATCGCGGTGGGGGTGGAGCTGGAGGTGTAGTGGGAGATCGCGATGGTGCCCGGGGCTTGGAGTGCTGGGGTGCTGTCGGTGGTCTGCACGGTCCAGGCGGTGGGTTCGGTCTGGTTGGCGGGCCAGGTCTTGGCGCGGATGGTGGTGGGTGAGGTTCCGGTGACCTGGATCCTGGTGGTGAGGTTGGCGTTGGGTTGGTAGACGGTGGGCAGGTTGGCCCAGGTGAGGGTGGTCTCGGCTCCGGCGACGAGGCGGGTGAGGTAGATCGCGGTGGTGCCGTCGGCGCTGATGCGGACCTTGGCTCGGTAGTCGGTGTTGAGGGTGGGCTGTCTGCCGGTGATGGCGAGGTAGAGGCCGGATCCGCCGGGGATCTTGTCGACGCTGTAGGTGGTCTGCAGGTCGGTGTCGGTGCTGCTGACGCCGGAGAGGTAGGCGAGTTGTCCGCGTCCGGCGGTGGGTGAGCGGAACACGGCGGCGGTTCCGTCGACGCGGGTGTTGGTGATGGTGCCGCCGACGATCCAGTTGCCGCCGGTCTCGGCGGTGCCGAATCCGGACGTGGTGGTGCGGGTGAACGTGTCCCGCGCCAGCATCGACGGTGGGGGTGGCGGCGGCGGGGCGACCGGGGTCACGTTCTGCGTCACCGCTCCGGTCGCACCCTGTCCGTCCGTGACGGTGAGCGTGACGGGATACGTCCCGCCGGCTGCGTACGTGTGCGTCGGCGTCGCCCCGGATCCCGCTGGAGTGCCGTCGCCCCAGTTCCACGCGTACGAGGCGATGGCGCCCTCCGCGTCGCGAGAGGTGCTGGCGTCGAAGGCGACCTGGAGCGCGGTGACCGAGCTCGTGAACGCGGCGACCGGCGGGGTGTTCGGCGGTGGCGGGGGCGGCGGGGTGCCGCCCGGCGGCACGGCGCTGAGGTCGTGCCAGGAGATCTGGAGGGGGAGGATCGCGGTGGGGGTGGAGCTGGAGGTGTAGTGGGAGATCGCGATGGTGCCCGGGGCTTGGAGTGCTGGGGTGCTGTCGGTGGTCTGCACGGTCCAGGCGGTGGGTTCGGTCTGGTTGGCGGGCCAGGTCTTGGCGCGGATGGTGGTGGGTGAGGTTCCGGTGACCTGGATCCTGGTGGTGAGGTTGGCGTTGGGTTGGTAGACGGTGGGCAGGTTGGCCCAGGTGAGGGTGGTCTCGGCTCCGGCGACGAGGCGGGTGAGGTAGATCGCGGTGGTGCCGTCGGCGCTGATGCGGACCTTGGCTCGGTAGTCGGTGTTGAGGGTGGGCTGTCTGCCGGTGATGGCGAGGTAGAGGCCGGATCCGCCGGGGATCTTGTCGACGCTGTAGGTGGTCTGCAGGTCGGTGTCGGTGCTGCTGACGCCGGAGAGGTAGGCGAGTTGTCCGCGTCCGGCGGTGGGTGAGCGGAACACGGCGGCGGTTCCGTCGACGCGGGTGTTGGTGATGGTGCCGCCGACGATCCAGTTGCCGCCGGTCTCGGCGGTGCCGAATCCGGACGTGGTGGTGCGGGTGAACGTGTCCCGCGCCAACACGGTCGGCGCAGGCGGCGGCGGGGTGCGGAACGTCCAGGTGGGCGAGGTCGTCGAGGTCGTGCCGTCGCTCACGACCGCGCGCCACTCGTACTCGGTGTCGGCGGCCAGACCGGTCCACGCGGTGTTCGCCTGCTGGCCGGAAGCGGCCGACACGGTCGCGATCGGCGTGAACGCCGCGGGCTGCACGCCGGCGAGCGGGAACGGCTCGGTGAAGGCCGAATCCGCGTCGGTCTCGTACAGGTCGAGCTTCGGCGAGTAGGTCGATGCGGTCATCGTTCCGGCCGCCGGATCGAACGTGTAGGTGCGAAGCCATCCGTCGCCGCCGTTCGGGCGGTCCTGGTAGTCGGTCATCACCTGGAGCACGGGTTGACCGCACGTGTTGTTGTCGGTGCGCCGGGACTCGCCGGCGTTGCCGTTGTGCTCGTGGCCGCTCAGCACCAGCCGGATCTGGCAGTGCGTGCTCACGAAGTTCGTCCACATGGACGCGGTCGAGGTGCCCCCGGGGCGCTCGGGCGTCGCCTTGCGATTGCCGTTGATGTCGAGGAAGCTGTGCGTCGCCATGATCGCGATGCGATCCGGGTTCGCGGCGAGCACCTTGTGCGCCCAGTCCAGCGCGTACTGCGGTGCTTCCCATTCCAGGTTCAGCACCAGGAAGTCGCGGCCGCCCGCGGTGAAGAAGGCGTAGTTGTCCATGTTGCGCCGGTCGATCGGGTCCGCACCGAACTGGTTCTGGCCGAGGTATCCGCCGTACCGGCTCGTGGCGGTCGTCCATGCCGCGTTCGCATATCGCTGCGGCGGGAACCAGGTGTCGTACGGGCCGACGGCGCCGGCGGCGTTGTCGAAGTCGTGGTTGCCGGGGACGACGCTGTTCGGCACGGCGGCGTCGAGCGGTGCGAGGCCGTTGGACACGTGACCCCATTGCGTGGCGTTGGGGTATTCGCTGACGAGGTCGCCGAGCTGCACGGCGAATGCGGTTCGCAGTTGGGCCTTCGTGTTCACGATCCACTGCGCCTGCTGGAGGATCGTGCCCTGCCGGTTCAGGTAGGTGTAGTTCTGGGTGTCGGGGATCGCGACGATCGTGAACGGGTCGGCGCTGCCGGGCGCCGGAGCGGTGGCGCCCTTGAGGCGCCCTTCGAAGGCGACCGAGAGCGGGCCGCCGTCGGGATCGCTCGCAGTCACCTGCAGGCTCGGCGTGGCGGTGGCCGTGGTCGTGCCGTTCGCCGGTGCGACCAGCACGGCTGCGGCGGGTGGGGCCGCGAAGGCGGGCGCGGGCGCGAGCGCTGCCACGGCCAGGGCCGCGAGCGCCCCGAGCGAGGCAGCCCGGATCAGTCGCCCGCCCTTCGTCGAGGACGGCATGGTACGCATCACTCAACCCCCTTCCGGGGTCGCGCGTTCGGGTCTGGCGGGATTGTTTCGCTTCAGCCGCAGCGCGTCAATATCCCAGTCCAGGGGGTTACGCGCCGGGCGTCGGTCAGTCGCCGGTGCGGCGCGTCGCTGCCGCGAGGTCCATCGCCGCGCCCGCGAGGGCGGCCGATCGATCGAGGTCGTGCATCCAGAGCGGGGCGGATGCCGCGGGCAGGCCCTCGGCCGTCAGCGACGCCGCAGCCGCGGCATCCGTCTCATCGACGAGCCACGCGTCGAGCAGGCCCCCGTCGCGCCGGAAGCCGTAGTGCCGGCCGACCGCCTCGGCGCTCGTCTCGACGCCGATCGCGGGCAGGCACGCGTCGGCCATGCCGCGCACGACCTTGCCGCCGATGATGGGGGAGACGCCGACGATCGGGGCGGGCGTCGCGGCGAGCGCCTCGCGCATGCCCGGCACGGCGAGGATCGTGCCGATCGAGACGACCGGGTTCGACGGCGCGATGAGCACGAGGTCGGCGTCGGAGATCGCCTCGACGACTCCCGGGGCCGGTCGTGCCTCGTCGATGTGCTGCTGGCGGAACGCGATCGCCGGCAGGGTGGCGCGGTACCGCGTCCACCACTCCTGGAAGTGCATCTCGCGCTCGGCGGATGTCTCGGGGCCTGCGCCGTCGGCATCGGCCACGCGCACCTGCGTGTCGACCTCGGTATCGGTCGCCGGCAGCAGTCGCACGCCGAGCGGCCAGCGCCGCTGCAGGCGTTCGGCGACCTGTGAGACCGTGAGGCCCTCGCGGAGCCATGCCGTGCGGGCGAGGTGCGTGCCCAGGTCGAGGTCGCCGAGCGTGAACCACGGCCAGCCGACGCCCCACTCGCGCAGCTCGGCAGAGACCCGTTCGGTCTCGCCGGCGCGCCCCCAGCCGCGTTCGGTGTCGTTGACCCCCGCGAGCGAGTACAGCAGCGAGTCGAAGTCGGGCATGAGGCGCACGCCCGAGAGCCAGATGTCGTCGCCGGTGTTCACGACCACCGTGACGGATGCCTCGGTACCGCCGTCGCCGTCGGGCCACCGGCGGGCGCACTCCTCTCGCACGCCGCGCACGAAGCGCGAGCCTCCGACGCCGCCCGCGAGCACTGTGATCCGCACCCGGCCAGCCTAGGCGGGAGCGGGGCCGTCCGTGCGCGAGCGCCGACGTCGATACCCCCGAACTGGGGACAGCCCGAACGCGCAGGACCTGAGGAATCCTCTTGACGGGGTTCGACTGCGCCTGCTTGTGTCGGAACTGGTTCCCCATGCCGGACCACAGGAGGTCGGGATGTCCGAACGCGTCCCATGGCAACAGGCCTTCTCGGCGCGCCCTGAACCGATCGAGCGGACGACCCGCCGCGGCATCCGCTCGCTCGTGCCGCTGAAGGCGTTGCTCGCGGGGCTCGCGAGCGCGGCGCTCGTCGTGCTGTCGATCGGCGCGCCCGCCTTCGCCGCGCCGCCGTCGTTCGTAGACCCGCCCACGCGCCTCTACATGGCGCCTGCGGGTTCGCTGCCCGTGACGATCCCCGACGGGTTCCCGACCGTGATCCCCGAGGGCGACCTGAAGTTCGACGGCGGCACCGACCTCATCTCGCAGGACGTGCGCACGATCGAGATCGAGTCCGGCGAGGACGGCTGCGCCATGGCGGCGCCCGACTGGAACCAGGGCGGCTGCACCGCCGTGCAGCTCTCGGTCTCGCACGGCACCCTGACCTTCGACCCGCTGCCTTCGGTGGAGGACGACGGCGACAGCGACTTCGACGTGCTGAAGTTCGCCGACGGCGCGCTCGAGCGCGACAAGCACGAGCTCTCGGAGCTTCCGGCGGCGGCGGTGGCCATCATCGGCACGACCGCGCAGGTGAACGCCGCACTGGCGACGCTCGTCTACACGCCCGACACCGATGAGGATGACGACGGAACGGCCGACGACCCGTACTTCTACAACGGCTCGAATCCCGAGTCGATCGACCTGTTGATGGCACCCGGCGACTCGACGATGGACACGGTGAACGCCGACATCGAGATCCGCGTGCAGCGGATCAACGAGTTCCCCGAGGTGACCGTGCCCGACCAGGTGTTCCAGGTGCCCTCGGGTGGCACCGGCTTCCTCGGCGACGCCGGCGACGACACCGGCCAGCCCGATGAAGAGGACTGGAACGTCGTCGACGAGGACAACGACGAGAACGACGAGAACGACACGCTCGACGGGCCGGGCGACGAATGGCTGCTGATCTCGTGGGCCGACTGCGGCACGTTCTCGATGCCGGCCTCGCCGTTCACGATCTACGACGACCTCGAGCAGCTCTTCGGCGACGCGCTCGACCTCGGGCTCGAGCCCGACCCGGCCGACCCGGAGTACGCCGAGTACCAGACCAACAAGACCGCCCTCATCGAGGCGGCGATGGCGGCGCTGCCCGACGAGGTCAAGAACCTGCCGTTCGCCACCGGCAACCCGAGCGACCCGCACAGCGCGTTCGCCGGCGTGGTCAGCGGACTCAACGCGATCGACTCCCTGAACTACGCGCTCGACAACGTCGAGTTCCAGGCGACCGGGCTCGCCGACGTGACCTGCACCGTGCGGTACCTCGTGAGCGACCTCGGCAACAACGGCCTGCCCGTGCAGTACCTCGGCGACCCGCCCTACGGCATCCAGGTGCCGTTCTTCGGGTTCGACTTCGACACGAACGACTTCCCGACGGTCGAGAAGGTCGTCGTCGAGGTCGGCGACGGCACGACGATCGAGGTGGCGCTGCCGACGGATGTCTCGGTGCCCGAAGGCGGCGCGACCACGGTGCCGCTCACGGTCTCGCCCGCGACGCATCCGGCGTTCGCCGTCACGATCTCGACGGCGGCGGTGGCCCCGACGAGCGCCGCGGACTTCACGCCGATCGCGGCCCAGACGTTCACGGTGCCCGAGGATGCGGCGTCGATCGACATCCCGGTGGACGCGCTCCAGGACACCGACCTCGATCCGGGTGAGACGTACACGGTGACGATCGACGGGTTCCCGGCCGATCCGCCGTTCCCGGCCGGGTTCGACGCGGCCATCACCGACGGGTCGGCGACGGTGACCATCATCGACGACGAGGTGCCGAACGAGCTGCTGGAACTGTCGTTGCCGACGGACGTCGCCGTGGCCGAGGGTGCGGCGAGCACGGTGCCGTTGGTCGTCTCGCCGACGACGCATCCGGCGTTCGACGTCACGATCTCGACGACCGCGGTGCCTCCGACGAGCGCGGCGGACTTCACGCCGATCACGGCGCAGGCGTTCACGGTGCCCGCCGATGCGGCGAGCATCGACATCCCGGTCGATGCATTGCAGGACCTGGACCTGGATCCGGGTGAGACGTACACGGTGACGATCGACGGTGTGCCGGGTTCGCCGCCGCCCGGGTTCGACGTGGCGATCACCGACGGGTCTGCGACGGTGACGATCATCGACGATGAGACCGAGGACACGATCGCGCCGACGGTGACGATCGAGCAGGGTGCTGCGCAGGCCGATCCGACCGATGCGTCGCCGATCGTGTTCGACGTGGAGTTCAGCGAGCCGGTGACCGGCTTCGACAACGCCGACGTCGTGTTGAGCGGGTCGGCGAACCCGACGACGGCGGTGGTCTCGGGTGCGGGGGCGTCGTACACGGTCGAGGTGTCGGGTATGAGCGCCAACGGCCTGGTGGTGGCGGAGGTCGCCGCGGGCGCTGCCGAGGATGCCGCGGGCAACCTGTCGGAGGCGTCGACGTCGGTCGACAACGAGGTCACGTTCACCGGGGTCGACGACGTGGCGCCGACGGTGACGATCGAGCAGGGCGCCGCGCAGGCGGACCCGACCGGGACGTCGCCGATCGTGTTCGAGGTGGAGTTCAGCGAGCCGGTGACCGGGTTCGGTCCCGCCGATGTCGTACTGAGCGGCGCAGCGAACCCGACGACCGCGGTCGTCAGCGGAACCGCCGCGAACTACACGGTCGAGGTCTCGGGAATGAGCGCCGACGGCTTGGTGGTGGCGGAGGTCGCCGCGGGCGCCGCGGAGGACGCGGCCGGCAACCTCTCGGAGGCCTCGACCTCGGTCGACAACGAGGTGACCTTCGAGTACGACGAGGGCGACGTCACCGCGCCGACGGTGACGATCGAGCAGGGCGCCGCGCAGGCGGACCCGACCGATGCGTCGCCGATCGTGTTCGAGGTGGAGTTCAGCGAACCGGTGACCGGGTTCGACAATGCGGATGTCGTGCTGTCGGGTTCGGCCAACCCCACGACGGCGGTCGTCGCCGGGGTGGGCGCCTCGTACACGGTGCAGGTGTCGGGCATGAGCGCGAACGGCCTGGTCATCGCGGAGGTCGCCGCGGGCGCTGCCGAGGATGCCGCGGGCAACCTGTCGGAGGCGTCGACGTCGGTCGACAACGAGGTCACGTTCACCGGGGTCGATGACGTGGCGCCGACGGTGACGATCGAGCAGGGTGCTGCGCAGACCGATCCGACCGGGACGTCGCCGATCGTGTTCGAGGTGGAGTTCAGTGAACTGGTGACCGGGTTCGACAACGCCGATGTCGTCTTGAGCGGGCCGGCGAACCCGACGACGGCGGTGGTCTCGGGTGCGGGCGCGTCGTACACGGTCGAGGTGTCGGGCATGTCGGCCGATGGGCTGGTCATCGCCGAGGTGGTCGCGGGCGCCGCGGAGGACGCGGCCGGCAACCTCTCGGAGGCGTCGACGTCGGTCGACAACGAGGTGACCTTCCAGTACGACGAGGGCGACGTGACGGCCCCGACGGTCACGATCGAGCAGGGTGGGTCGCAGGGTGATCCCGCGTTGGTGTCGTCGCAGCCGGTGGTGTTCGACGTGGTGTTCAGCGAACCGGTGTCGGGGTTCGTGAACACGGACGTGGTGCTCAGCGGTTCGGGCAATCCGACGACGGCGGTCGTGACGCCGGTGTCGTCGTCGGCGTACACGGTCGAGGTCTCCGGTGCGGTCGCGGGTGAGGTGGTCGCGGAGGTCGTCGCGGGTGCGGCGGAGGATGCGGCGGGCAACCTCTCGGAGGCGTCGACGTCGGTGGACAACGTCGTGACGCTCGAGGATGTCGCGTCGCCCGACCCGCTGACGATCACGGCACCCGACGACATCGTGGTCGAGGTGCCGTTCGGCGAGACGGGCGCGAACGTCGACTTCGACGCGCCGACGACGACGGGCGGCGTGGCACCGGTCACGGTCGACTGCGATGCGACGTCGGGCGACTTCTTCGCGATCGGGGTCACGACCGTGACGTGCACGGCGACCGACTCGGCGCCGCCCGAGCAGATCGTGCTGTTCGCGGTCGCCACCGACTCGTTCACCATCACCGTGAACGAGGGCGACGAGCCCCCTGGCGAGCCCACACCTACGCCGACCGATCCCGGCACGCCGGGCGGCGGCTCGGGCTCCGGCTCCTCAGGCGGCACGACCGGCGGAATGGCGGCGACCGGCGTGGAGTCGATGCCGACGCTCCTGATCGGCCTCGGCATGCTGCTGGCCGGCGGGCTGGCGCTGCGCCTGCGTTCCCGCGCACGCCGCGCCGCGGCATCCGCCCGTCGATGAGGACGACCGGGACTACTTGCCGATCGTGAGGCCGGCGCGCACGAGCTGCGGCACCGAGGCGTCGGGCAGGTAGGCGCGCACGAGGGCGATGCCGATGCGCGCGAGGTCGGCGCCGTCGCTATAGAGGAGGTACATCGGCTCGGCCCGCGGGTTGAACTTCTGCTTGAAGCGGTGGAGCGAGCGGAAGCCGTACGCCGGTTCGAGGATGCCGCCGAGCCGATCGAGGACGACCTCGATCTGTCGTTCGTCCTCGGGGTCCTCGGATCGTGCCAGCGGGGCGCCCGAGAGCGACAGGAACTCCGCACCCTCGTCGCGGAACGCGAGTGCCGACGACCCGATCAGGAACTCCATGACCGGCGGGAACGAGCCCCCGTCGCGGCGACGCATGAGGTCGAGCGTCCACCCGCGCACCCGCCCGCCGGGCGCGTAGACCGGAAGCCAGCTCAGGAAGCCCTGCACCGTGCCGTCGGCGGCCGTGGCGATCGCCGTGCGCACGGCCGGGTCGAGCGCCTCGTCGATCGAGCCGAGCGTGAAGCGCATCTCGGGCAGGCCCTTGTCGCCGACCCACTGCTCGGAGATCTCGGTGATCTGCGCACGAACCGACCGCGGCTCCGACGCGAGGGTCGTGAGCCGGAACGTCACGCCGTCACGGGAGCCCCGGTTGATGGCGGTGCGGACGGCGCCCCACTTCTTGCCCGTGAACTCGAGACCCGGGAGGTCGACGATGGTGTCCTCGGCGACCTGGATCGCCTGCCAGCCGGCCGGCATGACGTCGCGGGTGGCCTGCCCGGCGCTGAAGACGCAGACGGTGAACCCGGCGCGTTCGGCGGAGTCGACGAACTCGGTCAGCGTCGCGGCGAGCCGGTCGGGGCTCGCGATGGGGTCGCCGAGCACGAGCGCGACGCCCTGGTGCGTCTGGTACGCCACGACGGTGGAGGGGTCGGAGCCGAAGAAGTGCCGGTTGTCCCGCCACGTCGCCATCCACGAGAGGGCGCCGCCGCCGTCCTGCTGCACGATGCGGCGCACGTCGTCGATGCGCACGCCCGGGCGGTTGAGGCCCTTGTCGCCGGGCAGTCGTCGACGCAGCCGGGCGCGGAAGGCGCGGGCGCACACGCACAGCCAGACGAGCATGACGCCCCAGAGGAATCCGGATGCCGCGGCGAACGCGAGTCCCTCACGACCGGCTTCATCGGGCGACATGTCGTACAGCTCGGGGTGGGCGATGAGGAACACCGCGAGCGCACCCGCGAGCACGTTGATGCTCGCCAGGACCACCGTGACGACCATCGCCACGCGATAGCCGCGCAGCAGGCCCGGCGCGACGACCAGCACGACGATCGCGTCGAAGAGCACGTCGACCATGTCGAGGCCGCCGACGGAGGTCATGCCGAACGGCCCGTACGTCGGCGCGATCGACGCGATGACCTGCACGACGGTCAGGGCGACGACCATGACGAACGCCACGTACCGCTGCTCGCGGACCGTCGGCTTCGTGAACGAGCCCGCGTTGATGAGCAGCACCATGCCGACGGCGAAGGCGTGCTCCACGTCGGCGACCGTCCCGAGGAACAGCACGCTCACGAGCGTGAAGGCCGTGAGCACGAGCAGTGCGCGGCCGCGCCACGGCGATCCGAGGCTCGCGGCCGCCGCGGTGATGCACGCGAACACGCCGCCCGACGGCCCCACGTCGACCTGGGTCACGAGCGACTCGGCCCAGTGCGATCCCATCCAGGCGAACCCGGCGATCGCGATCGCGGCGCTGACGACGGCGAGCACCTGGCCGCCGAAGAAGTAGAAGGCCGCGCGACCCGAGCCCCGCCGGAGCTCGAGCCAGCCGACGCCCGCCGCGGTGAGCAGCAGCACGAGGTAACCCCAGGGCTCGGCGACCAGGAAGGTGCCCGTGATGGTCGTCCACCACCGGCCGTCCATGAACGACGGCGCGCCGTAGGCGAAGGTCTCGTACCAGTCGGCCTCGCTCGTCGGCGACGTGAAGCCGCCGACCAGGATGCCGACGAGCACGAGCGTCGCGAGCAGCGCGATCGTGAACGGCAGGCGCCCGGCGATGCGGAACGCCCGGCGCGCCGGCGACGGCGCCGCTGGTGCCGCAGGTGCCGCGGGCGTCGGGTTGCGCGGCCCGGCTTCGGGCGATTCGTCCGGCTTCAGGGCGACCGAGGTCGCCTCGGGCGCCGTGTTCGTCGAGTCGGTCATCCGGACTCCCCCCATGCGACCGCATCCGGGGGCAGACTATCCCACCGGGGTGCTGCGGGTCAGTAGCCGCCTGCTGCCAGGTGCGTCGCCGCCGAGGCGAGGTCGTCGGCCACCTCGTCGGTGCCGTCGCGTACGGCCCCGACGGTCACGCGCACGAAGTCGCCCCCTGCGCGCTGGCGCATGCCGTTCGCGGCATCCGTCGCATCGGATGCCGCGAGGAACGGCGTGCCCGCAGCCACGCGGATGCCGGCTGCCGCCAGCTGCACGAGCGCGGATCGCTCGCCGAGCACCGGCATCCAGAGGTTGATGCCGTCGGCGGGTGCTGCGGCGACGCCGCGGGAGCGCAGGGCCTCGCCGAGCGAGCGCTGGCGGGTGTAGTAGGCGCGCCGCGCCTCGGTCACGGTGTCGATGGCGCTGCCGTCGGTGAGCAGGTCGAGCAGGATCGTCTGCAGCATGCGCGAGGTCCAGCCGGGCCCCAGCATCCGACGCCCGGCGATGTGCTCGACGAGGTCGCGGGGGCCGCCGAGCGCCGCGATGCGCAGGTCGGGGCCGTGCGACTTCGAGAAGCTCCGCACGTGCACGACGCGGTCGGGCAGCCACGTGCCGAGGGTCACGTCGCCCTCGATGGAGATGAGTCCCGAGTGGTCGTCCTCGATGACGATGAGGTCGTCGACGCGTTCGGCGGCCTCGATCGTGCGGGCGAGCGCCTCGGCGCGCTCCGGGGTCATGGACGCGCCGGTGGGGTTCTGCGCGCGGGGCTGCAGCAGCACGGCCGCCGGGCGCTTGCGCAGCGCGGCCGCGAGCGACTCGGGCCGCATGCCGTGCTCGTCGAGGCGCACGGGCAGCGGCACGGCGCCCAGCACCTCGAGGAGGTCGAGGAACGGTGGGAAGCCGGGGCTCTCCACGGCGACCCGGTCGCCGAAGCGCACGACCTGCTCGAGGGTTCGCGAGATCGCGTCGAGGGCGCCGTCGACGACCATGATCGCCTCGGCGTCGCTCGGCCAGGAGTCGCGGAGCACCCGGGCGAGGGCGGGGATGACGGGTTCGGCCTGGTAGCTCCCGGTCTCGGCCTTCGCCGAGACGCGTGAGAGTGCGGGGCCGAGCGCGGGCAGCAGCAGCGGGTCGGGCGTGCCGCGCGAGAGGTCGAGTCGAACGGGGTCGTCGGGTGCGGCCATGCCGCGCATGCGCGGGGCCAGCCGCGCGGGCGCCGCGCTCCGCACGAAGCTGCCGGCGCGGCCGCGGCTCTCGATGAGGCCCGCGCGTGCGAGAGCCTGCCACGCCTGGCTGATGGTGGCCGGGCTCACGCCCAGTGCGGCCGCGAGTTCGCGCACGGTCGGGAGCCGCTCGCCGGCGGCGAGCTCCCCGGCGTTGACCAGCCGGGCGACCTCGCCGGCGATGCTTCGCGGCGACGAGTCGGCGAACTCGGCGAGGTCGATCAGTCGAACGGCGTCCACACGAATACCTGACACCACCATTGCCTCCAGCGGGTGCGAGGGACAGGATGTTTAACCACAGCGTCACAGAGTGAAACAGAAGAGAAATGTTCAAGCCGAACAATAACAGAACGGGCCACAAGCCTCGTCTTCGGCTATCCGTTCGGCAGTTCCACCGGCAGTTCCACCGGCAGTTCCATCGGTACATCTCGGCGTCGCAGCAGCACCCGACGAACACCTGACACGAGCACCACGCCAGGCGATCCTCGAGGCAACGGCAACGACGCCGCCCGACTCAGGAGACATTCATGACGATCGTCAGAGCGGCCATCACCCAGACCACCTGGACCGGCGACAAGGAGTCGATGCTCGACAAGCACGAGCAGTTCGCCCGCGACGCGAAGGCGCAGGGCGCCGAGGTGGTCTGCTTCCAGGAGCTGTTCTACGGGCCGTACTTCGGCATCACGCAAGACCAGAAGTACTACCGCTTCGCCGAATCGGCCGAGGGTCCCATCGTGCAGCGCTTCGCCGACCTCGCCAAGCAGCTCGGCACCGTCATGGTGCTGCCGATCTACGAAGAGGCGCAGACCGGCGTCTACTACAACACCTCGGTGCTCGTCGACGCAGACGGCACGATCCTCGGCAAGTACCGCAAGCACCACCTGCCCCACCTCGACCGGTTCTGGGAGAAGTTCTACTTCCGCCCCGGCAACCTCGGCTACCCCGTCTTCGACACGGCCGTCGGCCGCGTCGGCATGTACATCTGCTACGACCGCCACTTCCCCGAGGGCTGGCGCGAGCTCGGCCTCGCCGATGCGCACATGGTCTTCAACCCGAACGCCACGAAGCCCGGCCTCTCGAACCGCCTGTGGGAGGTCGAGGGCCCTGCGGCGGCCGTCGCGAACGGCTACTTCGTGCTGCAGCCGAACCGAGTGGGCCGCGAGGACAACGAGTACGGCGACCTCGCGGTCGACTTCTACGGCACCAGCCAAGTCATCGACCCCCGCGGCAACTTCGTGGGCGAGCGAGGCTCGGGCACCGATGAAGAGCTGCTCGTGCGCGACCTCGACCTCGACATGGTGCAGCAGATGCGCGACGACTGGCAGTTCTACCGCGACCGCAGGCCCGACTCCTACACGCAGATCGCGAAGCCGTAACCGAACGCCGACGCGAAGGAGCGAATCATGGCCACCACCCTCATCTCCGGCGGCACCGTCGTCTCGGCCACGGGCCGCGCCGCGGCCGACGTGCTCGTCGACGGCGAGACCATCCGCGCGGTGCTCGCCCCGGGCAGCACCCTCCTCGGAACGGATGTCGCGGCATCCGTCGACCGCGTGATCGACGCCACCGGCAAGTACGTGATCCCCGGCGGCATCGACGCGCACACGCACATGCAACTGCCGTTCGGCGGCACCGAGGCATCCGACACCTTCGAGACCGGAACCCGGGCGGCTGCCCACGGCGGCACCACGTCGATCATCGACTTCGCGGTGCAGACCTACGGACAGCGCATCCACGACGGGCTCGCCGCGTGGCACGAGAAGGCCGCGGGCAACTGCGCGATCGACTACGGCTTCCACCAGATCGTCGGCGACGTGAACGCCGACTCGCTGGCCGCGATGAAGACGCTGCCGGACGAGGGCATCACGAGCTTCAAGCTCTTCATGGCCTACCCGGGCGTCTTCTACTCCGACGACGCGCAGATCCTGAAGGCCATGCAGGTCAGCCGGGACACCGGCCTGCTCACGATGATGCACGCCGAGAACGGGCCCGCGATCGACGTGCTCGCGCAGCAGCTCGTCGACGCCGGCAACACCGACCCGTACTACCACGGCATCGCCCGCGCCTGGGAGATGGAAGAGGAGGCGACGCACCGCGCGATCATGCTCGCCAAGCTCACGGGTGCTCCGCTCTACGTGGTCCACGTGAGCGCGAAGCAGGCCGTCGAGCAGCTCGCCTGGGCGCGCGACAAGGGCCAGAACGTGTTCGGCGAGACCTGCCCGCAGTACCTCTACCTCTCGCTCGAAGACCAGCTCGGGGCATCCGGACCCGAATGGGGTTCGTTCGAGGGCGCGAAGTGGGTGTGCTCGACGCCGCTGCGCTCGCGCGCCGAGGGCCACCAGCACTCGATGTGGCAGGCGCTGCGCACGAACGACCTGCAGATGGTCTCGACCGACCACTGCCCCTTCTGCATGAAGGACCAGAAGGAGCTCGGCCTCGGCGACTTCCGCAAGATCCCCAACGGCATCGGCTCGATCGAGCACCGCATGGACCTCATGTACCAGGGCGTCGTCACCGGCGAGATCACGCTCGAGCGCTGGGTCGAGCTCACCTCGACGACCCCCGCGCGCATGTTCGGCCTCTACGGGCGGAAGGGCGTGATCCAGCCGGGTGCCGATGCCGACATCGTCGTCTACGACCCGAACGGGCACACCTCGATCGGCCTCGGCAAGACCCACCACATGAACATGGACTACTCCGCGTGGGAGGGCTACGAGATCGACGGCAAGGTCGACACGGTGCTCTCGCGCGGCAAGGTCATCGTCCACGACGACGCCTATCTCGGCGTCAAGGGCGACGGGAAGTACCTCAAGCGGGGCCTCAGCCAGTACCTGATCTGAGCCAGAGCCCCCGCCCGCCCGCCATCGAACGGAGCCCCCCATGGATTTCGGCGTCGTCCTGCAGACCAACCCGCCCGCCTCACGCACCGTGCACCTCGCCAAGCTCGCCGAGCAGTACGGGTTCAGCACCGCCTGGACCTTCGACTCGCACCTGCTCTGGCAGGAGCCGTACGTCATCTACAGCCAGATCCTGGCCGAGACGCACCGCATCAAGGTGGGGCCGTTCGTCACCAACCCGGCCACCCGCGACTGGACCGTGACGGCGTCGATCTTCGCGACGCTCAACGAGATGTACGGCAACCGCACGATCTGCGGCATCGGCCGCGGCGACTCGGCCGTGCGCGTCACGAACGGCAAGCCCGTGACGATGAGCGAGCTGCGCGAGTCGATCCACGTGATCCGCGAGCTCGCGAACTCGCGCAGCGTCGAGTACAAGGGTTCGCAGCTGCAGTTCCCGTGGTCGAAGGGCTCGGAGCTCGAGGTCTGGGTCGCCGCCTACGGCCCGATGGCGCTCAAGCTCACGGGCGAGGTCGGCGACGGCTTCATCCTGCAGCTCGCCGACGTCGACATCGCCGCCTGGATGATCAAGACCGTCCGCGACGCGGCCGAGGCCGCAGGCCGCGACCCGATGTCGATCAAGTTCTGCGTCGCCGCCCCGATGTACATCGGCGACGACTGGAGCCACATGCGCGACCAGACCCGGTGGTTCGGCGGCATGGTCGGCAACCACGTCGCCGACATCGTCGCGAAGTACGGAGCGCACGGCACGGTGCCCGACGCGCTCACCGACTACATCCGCGGGCGGGAGGGCTACGACTACAACTCCCACGGGCAGGCCTCGAACGACCACGTCGACTTCGTGCCAGACGAGATCGTCGAGCGCTTCTGCGTGCTGGGATCGGCAGACCAGCACATCCAGAAGCTCAAGCAGCTCGCCGAGCTCGGCGTCGACCAGTTCGCCGGCTACCTCCAGCACGACAATAAAGAGGAGACGCTGCGGGTCTACGGCGAGACCGTGATCCCGGCGCTCTCCGAGCACATCACGGCCAAGGCATGACCGGGACCGCCGATCGAGTAGCGCCCGCCGAAGGTGGCCGCGTATCGAGATCCGACGACGGGTCTCGATACGGCGCTGGCGCGCCTACTCGACCGACGACGGGCAGGAGCTCCCTCACGCGCCGTCGGCTCGCCGCGGTCGGCTGGGGCGTGCTCGGGGTGCTGCTGCTCGTCGTGCTCTGGGAGGGTTACAAGCTGCTCGCCCCGACCGACGGCGTGCTGATCGGCGAGACCCGGGTGCTGCCGCGCACGACCGACCTCGCGATGCCGCACGTGTGGGACATGCTCGGGCGGCTCGCCGAACCCGTGACGCGCTCGCCGTCCGCCCAGCCGCTGTGGCTCGTGATCGCGCTCGGTGCGCTCACGACGCTCGGCATCGCCGCAGCGGGCTGGCTCGTCGGCGTGGTCGTCGGCATCGGGCTCGCGCTCGTGATGCAGCGGTGGCGGCTCGCCGAATGGGGCCTGTTCCCCTGGATCGTGCTCAGCCAGACCGTGCCGCTCATCGCGTTCGCCCCGATCGTGAAGAGCTGGGGGTCGCGCGTCGAGATCGGCTCGTTCGAGTGGCAGGACTGGATGTCGGTCGCGCTCATCGCCAGCTACCTCGCGTTCTTCCCGATCGCGATCGGGGCGCTGAAGGGCCTCCAGTCGCCCGACCGCATCCACGAGGAGCTCATGCAGACCTACGCGGCGGGCTACTGGCCGACGCTGTGGAAGCTGCGGTTCCCGGCGGCCGTGCCCTACCTGCTGCCCGCGCTGCGGCTCGGCGCCGCCAACGCCGTCATCGGCGCCGTCGTCGCCGAGGTCTCGACCGGCCTGCAGGGCGGCATCGGCCGCCTGCTCATCCAGTTCGCCGGACAGGCCTCCGGCGACCCCGCGAAGGCGTGGGCGCCCATCTTCGGCGCCATCGTGCTCGGGCTCGTGGCAGCCGGCTCGGTCGCCCTGCTCGGCGTGATCCTCAAGAACTACCGACGAACGGAGGAAGCCGCATGAGTGCTCCCGAGAACGCAGCCGCCCCCGACGACGCAGCCGCTCCCGAGACCCCCGTCGCGGCATCCGTCGCCCCGTCTGCGGCAGCCGCCGAATCCGCCGTGCGCGTGGTCGGCGTCGACAAGGTGTTCGAGACGCGCAGCGGAACGGTGCACGCGCTCGAGGGCATCGACCTGTCGATCGCGCCGGGCGAGTTCGTCTCGCTCATCGGCCCGAGCGGATGCGGCAAGTCGACGCTCATGCGCCTGATCGCCGACCTCGACGCGCCGACCTCCGGTGCGATCACGGTGTTCGGCAAGACGCCCGCGCAGGCGCGCCTCGACCAGGAGTACGGCATCGCGTTCCAGCAGGCAGGGTTGCTGCCGTGGCGCACGGTCGCCGCGAACGTCGCCCTGCCGCTCGAACTGCACGGCGTGGCATCCGGCGCACGCAGGGCCAAGGTCGAGGAGCTGCTCGACATGGTGGGGCTCGCCGACTTCGCCGACCGCTACCCAGACCAGCTCTCGGGCGGGATGCAGCAGCGCGTCGCGATCGCCCGCTCGCTCGCCGAGCAGCCGCGGCTGCTGCTCATGGACGAGCCGTTCGGCGCCCTCGACGAGATGACCCGCGAGAAGATGCAGTCCGACCTCGTGCGCATCTCGGCCGAGACGGGTGCCGCCGTCGTGTTCGTGACGCACTCCATCCCCGAGGCGGTGTTCCTCAGCGACCGCGTGGTCGTGATGTCGCCGCGGCCCGGCCGCATCCGCGAGATCGTGCCCATGCGGCTCGGCTCGTCCGAACCGACTCGTGGCACGGATGCCTCGGCGCGCGCCGCACGCACCGAGGGCCTGCGCGAGGACCGCTCGTTCTTCGAGATGGTCACGGCCGTGCGCGAGGCGCTGCACGGCGCCCCGGTCGCCACGGGTGCGCGCGGAGTGGAGACGCGCTGATGATGAGTCCGCGCACCGAGACGACGCTGCGCATCGTCGCGCCGATCACGGTCGGCGTGCTCGTGCTGGGCATCTGGCAGTTCCTGGTCAGCGTCGTCGGCGTCTCGGACTACCTGCTGCCGAGCCCGGCGTCGATCGTCGACGAGATCGTCGCGTCGTGGGACTCGATCGTGTCGGCCACGATCATCACGGGCACCAACGCGCTCATCGGCCTCATCGTGGGTTCGCTGCTCGGCGTGGCCCTGGCCTCGCTCGCCGCGCGCTGGCGGTCGGTCGACCAGATGAGCGCCCCGGTGATCGCCTCGCTCGCCGTCGTACCGATCGTGGCGCTCGCGCCCGTGCTGAACTCGATGTTCGGTGCCGACAGCCAGTTCGGCCGGCAGGCGATCGCCGCGATCGCGTCGTTCGTGCCGGTCTTCATCAACACGCTGCGCGGGTTCCGCCAGACGACGCCCGTGCACCGAGAACTCATGCGCGCCTACGCAGCGACCCCCGCGCAGGTGCTGCGAACGCTCACGCTGCCGACCGCGAGACCGTTCATCCTCACGGGCATCCGCATCGCCTCCTCGCTGGCCGTGATCTCGGCCCTCGTCGCCGAGTACTTCGGCGGACCGCGCGGCGGCCTCGGCAGCCTGATCTCGACGTCGGCCGCGTCGAGCGCGTACGCCAGGGCGTGGGCGTACGTCGTGGCATCCATCGCCCTCGGCCTGCTCTTCTACCTCGCGACGCTCGCGCTCGAGCGACTCGTGCTCAGGACCCCCACCCAGCGCACCACCGACCGCACCACCGGAACCCGCACCACCAGCACCAGCACCAGCACCGAGACCAGCACCACCCATTGAGATCCAGGGAAGGACTGACATGAAGCACAGCACACGCCGCGGACTCGCGGCCGGAGCGTTCGCCGTCACGGCCGCGTTCCTCCTCGCAGCCTGCTCGTCGGGCGACAGCGGCGACTCCGGCGGAGGCGACTCCGGCGAGCTCACCTCCGTGAAGCTGCAGCTCCAGTGGCTGCCGCAGGGCCAGTTCGCCGGGTACTTCGCGGCCGTCGACCAGGGCTTCTTCGAGGACGAGGGCCTCGACGTCGAGATCATCCCGTCGGGCGGTGACATCGTTCCCCAGGACGCGCTCGCCAACGGCGACGTCGACTACGCGATCGCGTGGGTGCCCAAGGTGCTCGGCTCGATCGAGCAGGGCGCGAACCTGACCGACATCGCCCAGATCTTCCAGCGCTCGGGCACCCTGCAGGTGTCGTGGGCCGACTCGGGCATCGACTCGGTCGCCGACTTCGAGGGCAAGAAGATCGGCTCGTGGGGCTTCGGCAACGAGTGGGAGATCTTCGCGGCCATGGCCGCTGAGGGCCTCGACGCCTCGACCGTGCAGATCATCACGCAGGACTTCAACATGAACGCGTTCCTGCAGGGCGACATCGACGCGGCCCAGGCCATGACCTACAACGAGTACGCGCAGCTGCTCGAGACCGTGAACCCCGACACGGGCGAGCTCTACCAGCCCGAGGACTTCAACGTCATCTCGTACGAGGACACCGAGGGCGCCATGCTCCAGGACGCGATCTGGGCCGACACGGAGCGCCTCGAGAGCGACAGCGAGTACGCGGACACGACGGTCAAGTTCCTCAAGGCCGTCATCAAGGGCTGGGCGTTCGCCGCGGCCAACCCGCAGGACGCCGCCGACATCACGATCGCGGCCGGCTCCGGTTGGGGTCCGAGCCACGAGCTCTGGATGGTCAACGAGACGAACAAGCTCATCTGGCCGTCCGACCAGGGCATCGGCGTCATCGACGAGACCGCGTGGGACAAGACCGTCGCGGGCGCGCTCGCCGCGGTGAACGAGACCGGCGCCCACCTCATCACCGAGGAGCCGCCGGCCAGCGCCTGGTCGAACGAGTACATCGAGAAGGCGCTCTCGGAGCTCGAGGGCGAAGACCTCGACCTCACGGGCGCCGACTGGAAGCCCATCGACGTCACCCTCGAAGAGGGCGGCAACTAGCAGAGCGGATGCCGCGGCGCCGGCGCACCCGGTCGGCGCCGCGGCATCCATCCATCCGTTCATCACCGGACGTTCCGCCACCGGACGTTCCATCCGCGGAAAGGCAGTGAAGCCCATGACCGAGAACGACGACCTCGACGCGATCGCGCGCGAGCTCGACCGCGAGCACGTCTTCCACTCCTGGTCGGCGCAGGCCCAGCCATCGTCGCTCGTCGTCGCGAGCGGGCGCGGATGCCGCGTCTGGGATCACGCCGGCCGCGAATACCTCGACTTCTCGAGCCAGCTCGTGAACGTCAACATCGGCCACCAGCATCCGACCGTGGTGGAGGCGATCCGCGAGCAGGCCGAACTGCTCACCACGATCGCGCCGTCGACCGTGAACCTCGCGCGCGGCGAGGCCGCGAAGCGCATCGTCGCCCGCGCGCCCGACGGGTTCCGCAAGGTGTTCTTCACGAACGGCGGCGCCGATGCCAACGAGAACGCGATCCGCATGGCGCGACTGCACACGGGCCGCGACAAGGTGCTCTCGACGTATCGGTCGTACCACGGCAACACAGGTGCGGCGATCGTCTCGACGGGCGACTGGCGTCGCATCCCGAACGAGTTCGCGCGCGGACACGTGCACTTCTTCGGGCCCTACCTGTACCGCTCCGAGTTCTGGGCGACGACGCCCGAGCAGGAGTCCGAGCGCGCCCTGCAGCACCTGCGCCGCGTGATCGAGTCCGAGGGGCCGTCGTCGATCGCCGCGGTGCTCCTCGAGTCGATCCCGGGCACCGCGGGCATCATGCTCCCGCCGCCCGGCTACCTGGCGGGCGTGCGCGAACTGTGCGACGCCCACGGCATCCTGTTGATCCTCGACGAGGTCATGGCCGGCTTCGGCCGCACCGGGCGCTGGTTCGCATTCGACGGCTACGACGTGCGGCCCGACCTCATCACCTTCGCGAAGGGCGTGAACTCTGGGTACATCCCGACGGGCGGCGTGATCATCTCCGACCCGATCGCCAAGACGTTCGACGAGCGGGTGTTCCCGGGCGGACTCACCTACTCGGGGCATCCGCTCGCGATGGCGTCGATCGTCGCGACGCTCGACGCGATGCAGGCCGAGGGCGTCGTCGAGAACGCGCGAGCCGTCGGCGAGACCGCGATCGGGCCCGCGCTCGCCGGGCTGGCCGAGAAGCACGAGGTCATCGGCGAGGTGCGCGGCGAGGGCGTGTTCTGGGCGATGGAACTCGTCGCCGACCGCACCACACGCGAGCCGCTCGCCGCCGCCGACATGGGCCGGCTGAAGGCCGGGATGGTCGAGCGCGGGCTGCTGCCGTTCGTGCAGGACAACCGCATCCACGTGGTGCCGCCGTGCGTGGTCACCGCAGACGAGGTCGCCGAGGCCGTCGCGATCTACGACGAGGTGCTGAGCACCGTAGGGGAGAACTGATCATGAGCATCACCACCATCGACCACTGGATCGGCGGCGCGCCCGCCACGGGCGATTCCGACCGGACGGGCCCCGTCTACAACCCGGCGCTCGGCGTCGAGCAGAAGCGCGTGCGCCTCGCCTCGACCGAAGACGTCGACACGGCCGTCGAAGCCGCCGCGCGCGCGTTCCCGGCCTGGCGCGACACGTCGATCGCGAAGCGCCAGCAGGTCATGTTCGCGTTCCGCGAGCTGCTGAACGCCCGTTCGGGCGACCTCGCCGCGATCCTCACGAGCGAGCACGGCAAGGTCACCTCCGACGCCGCGGGCGAGATCGCGCGCGGGCTCGAGGTCGTCGAGCTCGCGTGCGCGATGCCCGGGTACACGAAGGGCGAGTACTCCGAGAACGTCTCGACCGGGGTCGACGTCTACACGCTCAAGCAGCCGGTCGGCGTCGTGGGCATCATCAGCCCCTTCAACTTCCCGGCCATGGTGCCGCTCTGGTTCTTCCCGCTCGCGATCGCGGCCGGCAACACGGTCGTGCTGAAGCCGTCCGAGAAGGATCCCTCCGCGGCCGTCTGGATGGCCGAGCTCATGCAGGAGGCCGGCGTGCCCGACGGCGTGCTGAACGTCGTGCACGGCGACAAGGTCGCGGTCGACGCGCTGCTCGAGCACCCGACCGTGCGTTCGATCTCGTTCGTCGGCTCGACGCCGATCGCGCACTACATCTACTCGACGGCCTCGGCGAACGGCAAGCGCGTGCAGGCGCTCGGCGGCGCGAAGAACCACATGCTCGTGCTGCCAGACGCCGACCTCGACCTCGCCGCCGACGCCGCCGTGAACGCGGGCTTCGGCTCTGCCGGCGAGCGATGCATGGCGGTCTCGGTCGTGCTCGCGGTCGACTCGGTCGCCGACGAGCTGGTCGCGAAGGTGAGCGAGCGGATGTCGCGGCTCACGACCGGCGACGGCACGCGCGGCTGCGACATGGGCCCCCTGATCACGCGCGAGCACCGCGACAAGGTCGCGGGCTACCTCGACGTCGCGGTCGACGACGGGGCGACCCTCGTGGTCGACGGCCGCGACCCCGAGGTCGACGGCGCGGCAGACGGATTCTGGCTCGGGCCGACCCTCATCGACCGCGTGCCGACGTCGTCGGTCGTGTACCGCGACGAGATCTTCGGCCCGGTGCTCTCGATCGTGCGCGTCGACGGCTACGAGCAGGGCCTCGAGATCATCAACGGCTCGCCCTACGGCAACGGCACGGCGATCTTCACGAACGACGGCGGGGCGGCGCGGCGGTTCCAGCGCGAGGTCACGGTCGGCATGATCGGCATCAACGTGCCGATCCCGGTGCCCGTGGCGTACCACTCGTTCGGCGGCTGGAAGGACTCGCTGTTCGGCGACGCCAAGGCGTACGGCCCCAAGGGGTTCGACTTCTTCCTCCAGGAGAAGGCGGTCACGTCGCGCTGGCTCGACCCGAGCCACGGCGGGCTGAACCTGGGCTTCCCGCAGCACGACTGACCCGATCGCCGATCGCGTGCGGTCGGCTTGCCCTCCGTGGCAGGCTGACCGCATGACCGACGACGTCCGCAATATCGCCGCAGCGCTCGACCGCATCACCGAGCCGTGGCAGCCCCACCGGTTGGCGAGCATCAACGACTACGACGTGAAGGTCGTCAGGCTCGACGGCGAGTTCGTCTGGCACAGCCACCCCGAGACCGACGAGCTGTTCCTGGTGCGCAGCGGACGCCTGACGATCCAGCTCCGCGACCGCGATGTCGAACTCGGCCCCGATGACGTGTTCGTCGTGCCCGCGGGCGTCGAGCACTGCCCGCTCGCGCACGGCGAGGTGACGGCTCTGCTCATCGAGCCGAAGGGCAGCGTCAACACCGGCGACGTCGGAGGCGACCGCACCTCGCAGCTGCGCGAGCTCTGACGAGCGCGCCGCACGGGGCGGACTCAGGCGCGCGAGCTGCGGCCCGCGAACGCGGCGACCCTGGCGGATGCCTCGGGACTGTCGAACGCCGCCCCGATCGTCCGCGCCTCATCGTCGAGCGCCTCCTGGAACGAGCGATCGAGCCCCGAGCGCACGAGGCGCTTGGCCTGTCCGAACGCCGCCGAGGCTCCCGAGAGCCAGACGTCCGCGATCTGCTCGGCGCGGCCGGCGAGCTCGTCGGGCGTCACGACCTCGGCGACGAGGCCCCAGTCGAGTGCCTCCTGCGCGCTCAGCGTGCGGGAGGTGAGCGTGAGCTCGAGCGCGCGTCGCGTGCCGATGGCCTCGGGCAGCAGGGTGCTGACGCCGCAGTCCGGTGTGAGCCCGATGTCCGCGTACCGGCTGGCGAAGCTCGCCCGGTCGCTCGCGACGATCACGTCGGCGACGAGCATGAACCCGAGGCCGCCGCCCGCGACGGGGCCCTGCACGGCGGCGACGATCGGCTTGGCGCTCTCGCGCAGCATCCGATGCCCGGCGTGGATCGCGTCGGCGAGCTCGGTGACGACCTGCCCGGCCGAGGCGCCGTCGCCGCCGAGCTCCGACATGGCCCGCACGTCGCCTCCCGCGCAGAACGCGCGTCCGACGGCGTCGAAGAGCACGGCGCGGATGTCGTCGCGAGCCGCGATCTCGCCCGCGTACCGGTGCCACAGGGCGATGGCCTCGGGGCCGACCGCGTTCAGGCGTTCGGGACGGTTGAGGGTGAGGTGCGCGAGTCCGTCGTGCACGCTGAAGAGGATGGCGTCGTCGCTCATGGTCGGGGAGTCTAGCCCGGTCGTGCCGACGACCGAAGGCGGTTGTCGATGTCCGACTACCGGCGCCCCACAAGGGCGCGCAGCCCTGATCCGGAGCCGACGGAGGCCGGCGACCAAGACCGCCGACGGCGAATCATCCTGATCGGGTGACGCGCCCGGGCGGCGTCGCGAGGAACCATGGGCCACGGTGCGGACTCGCATCGTTCGGATCGCGACACGGGGGATGGTTGAGATGGCCGAATACGAACTGGAAGACCTCGGACCGGTCGATTACCTGGTCATCGAGTTTCCCGCGGGCCATCAGACCTTCGCGGGCGAGATCGCGGCGGAACTCGCGAAGCTCGTCGACGCGGGAACCATCCGGCTCGTCGACGCGGTCGTGCTGGCGAAGGGTGACGACGGCGTCGTGGCGGCCGTGGAGCTCGCGGACGCCGGCGACCTCAGCCCGCTCGTCCAGCTCGAGGCGGACCTGGCCGAGCTGCTCGCGGCCGATGAGGTGATCCAGCTCGCCGACTCGATGACCCCGGGCAGCGTCGCGGCCGTCATCGTGTACGAGAACGTGTGGGCGGGACCGTTCGCGGCCTCGGTCCGACGAGCCGGGGGACAGCTCGTCGCAACCGGGCGGATCCCGATCCAGGCGATCATCGCCTCGATCGAGGCCGATGCGTCCGCCGCCGAGGCCGATGCGTGACGTGTCGCTGAGACCGTCAGGAGTCTGCAGGCTCTAGCCGCCCCTGCGCGTTCATCGGACGTGCGGGGGCTCATCGAGGGGGCGGAGGGGGCGATGGGGCCTGAGAGGTTCGACATCCTGGTTCGAGGCGAGCTGGGGCAGATGATCACCGATGAGCTCGTCGGCTTCGAGGTGATCGATCGGGCCGGCGGCACGACGAGGCTGCGCGGCGAGGTGCCCGATCAGGCGCGGCTGCTCGGGCTGCTCGACCTGCTGCGCGGCCTGAACGTCGAGATCGAGGCGGTCACGCACCTTGACGACCGGCGCGACTGAGGCCGGAGCCAGGATCCCGAGGTCGCGCGCCCTGGTGATCGCGGCGCTCCTGCCGCTCACGCCGAGCTTGCGGTAGATGTGCGCGGTGTGCGACTTCATCGTGTTGATCGACACGAAGCACCGCTCGGCGAGCTCGGCCGTGGTCGAGTGGTCGGGCAGGTAGCCGAGGATCTCGAGTTCGCGCTCGGTGAGCGGCTCCGCGAGCCTGTGGTTGGCATCGACGAGGGCGCGCTGCGGCGATCGCGCGATGATCGTGCCGGCCAGGTCGCCCCGCGCCGGCGCGAGTTCCGCCACAAGGTCGAGCACGACCCGGTCCGACTCGAGGAACACCGCCACGAGGCCGTCCGACTCGGCCAGGTCGAGTGCCGCCCCGACGAGGTCGAGTGCGCTCGGCCGTGACCCTCGGGCCGCGGCGAGCCAGGCGCGGAGGATGAGGCGCTGGACGGCGAGGCGAGGCTGCCCGGCGATGCCCGCGTCGACGGGTTCGGAGAGCAGGTGCTCGGCGGTCTCCGGCCGCCCGAGTGCGAGCGCGGCCGCGGCCGCCTCCTGCACGACCGATGCGGTCGAACGGATGCCCCGGCGACCCACGGACTGCAGCCGCAGCGCCTGCTCCGGCAGGCCGCTGCGACGCAGCACGCTCATGCGGACCGCGATGAGCCGCTCGTAGACCGATGGCGCCGGGGCGGCCGCGGCCTGCGTGGAGAGGTCCGTGAGCTCGAGCGCATCCTCGTACCGCCCCTCGAGTGCGGCGACGAGCGCCGCGAGGGCGCGTGCGATCCATGTCGTCTGCGTCCGGCTGTTCGCCTTCGCACTGACCGCACCGACGCCGAGCGGGTGGGTCGCGTCATCCGCTCGGCCGTGCTCGTAGGCCGCCTGCGCCTGGGCGAGGTAGGCGTCGGCCATGGCCGGATGCGCGAGCAGGGCGGCGACGTTCGCGGTCTCGACCGCCTCGGCGGCGAGCAGCTCGGCGTCGACGGTCCGCCCCGTCCACGAGTGGAGCAGGGCGAGCGAGCCGAGGAGCCCGACGCGGAAGGGCGGGTAGGCCACGCCCTCGGTGGCGAGTCCCCGGTCGATCCACGCCTCGGCTCCGACGAGGTCGCCGAGGAGGAAGAGCGAACGTCCCGCCGAGGCCGTCGCGAGCGTGCGCAACAGGGCGGGGGTGGTGAGGTGCATGAGGTCGGGCACGGGGAACCCCATCGGGTCGGCGAGTCCGTCGAGTGCGCGCTCCGCCGCCCGGAGCGTCTCGCCGGGCCTCGCGCTCCACTGCGCGGTCGCCGAGATCCACGTGTCGGCGATCACGCGCTCGCCGCGGGTGGCACGTGGATCGCTCGCCACGCTTCGGAGCGTCTCGACCGCGAGGACCGACTCGCCCTGCATGCCCACGAGGATGCCCAACTCGAGCTGCACGTCGAGACGTCGCGCGCGGACGTGCTCGGGGACGGCGGTGATCCAGCCGATCACGGTGTGCATCTCGCCGCGCTCGAAGACCTCGCTCCCGCGGGTCATGATCGCGTCGAGCGCGCGATCCCAGTCGCCTGCGCGGAGGAGGTACTCGACGGCGGGCGCGAGCTCGCCCCGCGAGAGGTGGAAGTCCGCGGCCCGACCGAGCAGGCGGCGCTCCTTGTCGGCGTCCTCGGCGCGCAGCCGGTAGCGGAGCAGGTCGCGGAACAGCTGGTGGAACCTCACCCGGTCGAGATGCGGGTCGATCGCCACGAGGAACATCGACTCGTGCTCGAGCCGCTCGAAGAGCTCCCGGGCATCGGAGCGTTCGAGCACGTGGTCGACGAGGTCGGCCGACATCGTGTCGAGCGGCGCCATCCGGAGCAGGAGCATCCGCCGGTCGCCCGGCAGTGCGTCGAGCACCTCCTCGGTGAGGTATTCGGCGATGAGCCGATCGCTCCCGTTCAGGTCCGAGACGAAGTCCGCCGCCGGCGACTGGAACCTCAGCGTCAGTCCCGCGAGCTGCAGGCCGGCGGCCCAGCCCTCGGTGCGCGTCACGATCGCGTCCACGGTGGCGGGCACGAGCTGGCGGCGGGCGATCCCCGCGAGCAGCTTCGAGGACTCCTCCCTCGTCATGGCGAGGTCGGCCTGCCGGAGCTCGACGAGCCGGTTGCGCAGCCGCAGCCTGCTCCACGCGATCGGCGGATCGACTCGCGTCGAGATCACGAGGTGCGCATTCGGCGGCAGCGAGGCGGCGAGGCGACCGATGTCGGCCATGAGCGCGTCGTTCGAGAGGCGGTACAGGTCATCGAGCACGATGACCACCGGCGGGGCCGACGCGAGTGCTCCGGCGAGGCGGTCGAGCAGGTGACCGCCGAGTCCTCCCGCGCTCAGCGCCGACAGGCGGTCGAGCCCGCCGACCTCTGCGCCGGCCTCGGCGAGCGCGGCGATGAGACGTCGGGAGAACCGCATCGGGTCGTCGTCCTCGCGTTCGACGTCGAGCCAGGCCACGCCGTGGTCGCGCATCGAGTCGATCCATTGCTGCAGCAGCACGGTCTTGCCGGCGCCCGCCTGGGCGATGACCATCGTCACGGGCAGTTCGAGGGCCTCGTCCAGCCTGCGCAGCAGCGTCGGGCGCTCGATGAGGTACTTCGATGACACGCGTTCGCGCATTCGTCCAGCCCACCCGCCGACCGCGTCCGCTCTCACCCAGCAGACGAGTGGCGGTCGACCCTCGGTCAGTATGCCACCGGCTCGAGCGGACGCGGATGCCGCCGCGCCCCCGATCCGCGGTGCGCGCAACGGTTCGGTCGGCGGGTCACGGAACCCCCGGAGTCATCCGTTCAGGGTGATGTGCGCGGGCGGCACCGACAATACCGTCGTGCACACGCGGGCGTGACGAGCATGCCCGGATGGAAAGGGACCATCGTGAACCTCTGGGAATTCCTCGTCTGGCTGTTCTGGTTCTACGTGCTCATCGCATGCATCTGGATCTTCATCACGGTGATCATCGACATCTTCCGTGACCCCACGCTGAACGGGTGGGCCAAGGCGCTCTGGGTGGTGTTCCTGGTCTTCCTCCCGTTCCTCGCCGCGTTCATCTACCTCATCGCGCGCGGGCGCAGCATGGGCGAACGGCGCCTCGCCGAGGCGCAGGCGGCTCGGGCCCAGAGCGACGAGTACATCAGGACGGTCGCGGGGTCGTCTTCGTCGTCGTCCGCCGCGTCCGAGATCGAGGCGGGCAAGAAGCTCCTCGACTCGGGAACGATCACGCAGGCCGAGTTCGACACGCTGAAGGCGAAGGCCCTGCAGGGCGCCTGATCCCGAGGGGCGGGCGGTGCGCGACCTTCCGAACTGCGGATGCCGCGTGCCGCCGGCCCCGACCCGGCCGCCGTCGGTCGTCGCCCGGGTCAGCCGGTCGGGCCGCCGCCGCCGCGCGACGGGTGGGCGTACGACTGCTCGAGCCGGGAGGCGCGGGCGCTCAGCACCTCGAGCACCGTGCGCACGGCCAGCCGCTCGGCGACATCGGGCCGCACGAGCGCGACGATCTGACGGGCCGACGTGACGCCGCGGATCGGCTTCAGCAGCACGCCCTCGGGCACCGCGCCGGACGTGTAGCGCGGAACGAACGCGACGCCCTGTCCGGCCGCGATGAACGCCTCGATGATGCGCATGTCGCTGAACTTCTGCGAGACGGTGACGCGCTTGCCGCCCTGCTCCTCGATGGCGTGCAGGATGCGTTCGAACGGGAACCCCGACGGCACGCCGAGCCATGTCTCGTCGACGAGATCGGCGCTCGTGACGTGCGAGCGCGCGGCGAGGCGATGGTCGCTCGGGATACCGACGTCGAGCGGCTCGGTGAGCAGGGGAACGACCTTGAGGCCGCGGCCTCCCCACGGAAGCTCGCCCGGCATGGAGTGCGCGAGGACGATGTCGTAGTCGGACGTGAGGTCGGGGAATCCCGCGAGCTCGGGGTCGAGGTCGGTGCAGCGCACCACGAGGCCCGCGACGCTCGTGAGGTCGGTGAGCACGCCGGGCAGCAGGCTCGCGCCGATCGTCGGGAACGTCAGCAGCGTCACCTCGCCGCTCGGGTGGTTGCGGAACTCGTCCCAGAGGGCGGTCGCGCGTTCGAGGGCGACCGCGACCTCGACGGCACTGCGGGCGAGGGCGTGCCCGGCGCTCGTGAGCACGAGGCCGCGCCCGCTGCGTTCCGTGAGCGGCATGCCGGCCTCGCGTTCGAGCACCTTCAGCTGTTGCGAGACCGCCGACGGGGTGCGACCCGTCGCTTCGGCGACCGCCGTCACGCTGCCGCGCTCCGAGAGTTCCCGGAGCAGGTCGAGTCGATTCACGTCCATGTAGCCAGACTACATATTCATTGCAGCTCTGTGAGCTTGTGCTGAATCATTTTCAAGAGGATGATTGAACCATCGAAGGGTTGCAACGGCGCAACGAACCGCTCGATCACACGCCGTCACCATTCGAAAGGGAACCATCATGGCCACGCTCATCTTCGTCGCAGTCGCATCGATCGCCGGAATCGTCGGCACGATCGTTCTCGCCTCGCGCGACGGCTACCGCCGCCAGCCGACCGAGTCTTTCGCGCGCACCGTCTAAGGTCTCGCGAACCGCCCGGCATCGCCGGGCCCAGGGCCGCCCACGGAGAGGGACACTCCGCCGGGCGGCCCTTCATCGTGCGCCCGCGGCGCATCGGCATGCACTGGGGGGATGCCGATGCGGCGCGGTCGCCTCTCGAACGGCGGGCGCGATGGCGCCCGCCGTCGCACGACGGGCGCCCGCGGCATCCGTCGCCCGCGTGTGCTCGACGACCCGGGCCACGCAGGCGGATACGGTGAGCCTCGACATGCGCACGCGAGTGGGCGACGCACGCGGCCGAGCGGGGGCGAGGGGGAGCGATGACCGACGTCGTGGCCGACCAGGCGGTGCTGGGGCGCTTCCTGCTGGGGCTCGCCGAGGGCATGAACGCCGCGGGCGAGTCGGTCGACAAGATCGGCGAGACCATGAGCACCGTGTCGCGCGCCTACGGTCGCACCGACACCGACGTCGTCGTGCTGCCGACCGTGGTGCTCATCGAGACCGGGGCGGCGGGCGAGGAGAAGGTCGCGATCCGCTCGGCGATCAACGTCTCGTTCCGCTTCGACCAGATCGCGGCGCTCTACCGGCTCATCGAGCGGGCGCGCGTCGGCTCGATCGAGCCGATCGACGGCATCAACCGCCTCAACGAGATCGGCGCGATGCGCCAGCGCTTCGCCTGGCCGGTGCGGGTGTTCGGCCACGCGGTGCTGACCACCGGCCTCTGCCTGCTGCTCGCCCCGACGTGGCAGGGCGTCCTCATCTCGTTCGGGCTCGGCGCGCTGATCGGCCTGTTGAAGCTCGTCCGCTCGCCGACCCTGCAGCTCGTGTTCCCCGTGTTCGCGGCCTTCGTCTGCGCGTTGACCGTGTTCCTGCTCGCGCCGTACGTGGAGATCGGCGATCCGATCCGGCTGCTCATCGCCCCGCTCGCGACCTTCCTGCCGGGCGGCGTGCTCACCACCGCGACCGTCGAGCTCGCGGCCGGCCAGATGGTGGCCGGCGCGTCCCGGCTCGTGTTCGGCCTCGTGCAGCTCGCGCTCCTCGCCTTCGGCATCCTCGCGGCCGGCACCGTCATGGGCGTCGACGACTCCAGCTACGTCCCATTGGAGGCATCCGGCACCCTGCCCTGGTGGATCCCGGCGGTCGGGGTGCTGCTGTTCGCGGTCGGCAACTACCTGCACTTCTCCGCGCCGAAGGGCACGTTCGGCTGGGTGCTGCTCACGCTGATCGTCGCGTTCGCGGGCCAGCAGGTCGGCATCGCGCTCGTCGGCCAGACCGTGAGCGGGTTCATCGGGGCGCTCGCGATGACTCCGGTCGTGCTCTGGATCGCGACCCTGCGGCACGGGGCGCCGTCGCAGCTGACCTTCCTGCCCGCGTTCTGGCTGCTCGTGCCGGGGGCGGCCGGGCTCGTGGGCATCACCGAGGCGGTCGGCACGAGTGCGGGCATCGAGAACTTCGCGTCGGCGCTCATGTCGGTCATGTCGATCGCGTTGGGCGTGCTCATCGGCACGGCGCTCTACCGGTTCGTGCACCACGGCGCGGCGGAGATCGCGCAGTTCCACATCGAGGTCCCGTCGGCGCTCACGGAGGCCGAGGAGCCGCCGTTCTGGGCCCGCATCCTGCCGGGCACGCCGCGGTCGTTCTGGGGCCGTCGACGCCATGAGGAACCGAAGGATGCCGCGGGGCCGACGCGACCCGAGGCCGACGTCCGGTCGGAGTGACCGCCGAGCATCCCCCGAATACGGACCTTCCTCTCAGGCGAGCGCGCCGTAGAGTATTCGGGTGACGCTCCCAGACCCCCACAGCAGCGCCGACGTCCGTCAGCAGCTCATCGACCACATCTCCGCCGATGCGGTGTTCCACGGCGACTTCACGCTCACGAGCGGCAAGAAGGCCTCGTACTACGTCGACCTCCGCAAGGTGAGCCTCGACCACCGCGTGGCGCCGCTCATCGGCCAGGTCATGATCGACCTCATCGCCGACATCCCCGATGTCGCCGCGGTGGGCGGTCTCACCATGGGCGCCGACCCGATCGCATCGGCCGTGCTGCACCAGGGCGCAGCACGCGGGCTCACCTACGATGCGTTCGTGGTGCGCAAGGAGCCGAAGGACCACGGCCGCGGCCGTCAGGTCGAGGGTCCCGATGTCGCGGGCAAGCGCGTGATCGTGCTCGAGGACACCTCGACCACGGGCGGTTCGCCGCTCAAGGCCATCGAGGCGCTTCGCAAGGTCGGCGCAGAGGTCGTCGCGGTCGCGGTCGTCGTCGACCGTGCGACCGGGGCACGCGAGGTCATCGAGGCCGCCGGCGTGCAGTACCTCGCGGCGATCTACCTGGACGACCTGGGCCTGGCCTGATGTCGGGCGACCGGCAGGGCGGCGACGGCGCCGACTGGCTGCTCGCGCAGCTGGCGGCGGGCGGCGGTGAGCCGCGCCCGCAGCATCCCGTGACGCCTCCCTCGTTCGGGCAGCCGACGGCGTCGTCGGGCGCGGCTCCGGTCGAGCCGTCCCCGCCGTTCGCATCGTCAGCACCCGGCTCGTCGCGTGCACCGGCGCCTGCACCCCGTCGAAACGAGGAGGTGCTCGACTGGTTCTCGCTGGCCGAGCCCCCCGCACGAGACACCGGCACCCGCGCGCTGCCCGTCGTGGGCGAGGCGCTGCCGCCGGCGGCACCCGCCTCGGCCCCGCCCGTCGGCGGTTCGCCGTGGGCCGGCGGCGTGCACCCCGGTGCGCAGCCGCCCGCGCCGCAGCCGCCCGCGCCGCAGTACATCGCACCCCAGCCTCCCGCGCCGCAGTACATCGCGCCTCCCGTCGCGAGCACGCCCGCGCATCCGCAGTCGCTGCCGGTCGTTCCTCCCGTACAGTCGGCCGCCCCCGCGTGGAACGCCGCGCCCGCGGCTGCGCTGCCGCCCGTCTGGCAGGCCCATGCGCCTGCGCCTGCCGCCGAGCAGCAGCCCTGGGCCCCGGCGCCCGCTCAATTCCCGAGCGCAGCCCAGGCCCCCGCCTGGAACCAGCCGGCCGCGCCTCAGGCCGCCTGGAACCAGCCGGCGGCACCGCAGCCGTCGCCCCACGCGCCGCTGACCGTCGAGCCGCCCGTGGGGCGTCCCGAGCTGTACCAGCCGTCCGAAGCCGCTCCCGCGGCATGGGAGCGCGACCACGCGGCCGCCCCGCAGACATCCGCGCCGATCGTGCCCGGCCCCGCGACTCCGACCGCGCCGTTCGCCCTCACCTGGGGCGAGCCCGACAGCGGGGCGATCGACTCCGAAGACGCGCTTCGTGCCGCCTTCCGCCTGCTGTCGCAACCCGACGCGGCTGCGCCGGCAGTGCCCCAGGCTTTCGCCGGGCCCGCCGCGCCGGCTGATTCGGCCGCACCGACGTCTCCGGCCACGCCGACGTCTCCGGCTCCGAGTGCGCCGGCACAGGCGTTCGACGCGGTATCGGATGCCGCATCCGATGAATCCCCGTTCGCCGGGTTCGCTCAGCCGCCCGTCGCCCGCAGCTCGTTCACCCCGGTCACGCCGGCGGGCGCATCCGGCGATTTCGGCGCCGACCTGTGGTCCGCCATGCAGGAGCCCGAAGCCCCGCCCGCGGCGCCGGAAGCCCCCGAGCTCACGCGTCGGGAGCGCCTCGCGCTCGAGCAGCAGCAGCAGCTCGCCGCCGAGGCGGCCGCCGCCGCATCCGCCGACGTCGCCCACACGCGCGTCATCCCCGTCGTGAACCAGGCGTCCCAGCCGCAGTACGTGCAGCCGCAGTACCAGGAGCCGCCGCAGCACCAGGAGCCGCAGTACCAGGAGCCGCAGTACCGCGCGCCGCAGGCCGACGCGGCGCAGGTCGAGACGCCGTGGTACGAGGCGCAGCAGGTCTCCCCCGAACCCACGCAGCCGCGCGACGCGCCGCGCACGCCGTTCCCGGCGTTCGCCGCCGCCCCTGCAGCACCTGCTCCGGTCGCCCCGGCGCCGGCGCAACCGGTCGACGACCTGCTCGCCGCGCTCGGCGGCAGCGTGGCGGCCGCAACCGCGGCCGGAGCCGCGGCATCCGCGGCGCCCGCCGCCGCACCTGAGGGCGGCCGGTTCGCCGCATTCGCCGCCGAGACGACGCCGTTCGAGACCCGCAACCCCGTCGAGCCGCGGAACCCGTTCGAAGCCCTGAACGAGGTCGAGTCGCAGTCGGCGGCCGACGTGCCGTCGCGGGCCGACGCGCCCGATCCGTTCGGCGCGTTCGGCGCGCAGCAGGTCGCCGAGCCGCAGGTCGCCGACCCGTGGGCGGTCGAGCCGCAGGTCGATGCAGAGCCCGACGGCCTCACCGGTCTCGGCCTCACGTTCGACGACGATCCCGGTCGCGATCAGGCCGTGCCGCAGTTCGGCTCGGCTCGCGCCTGGTCGGCGGTCCCCGCCGAATCCGTCGCGGCCGACGAGGTGGGCGACGATGAGGAACCCGTCTACCAGTGGGGCATCCGACCCGACCCGACGGCCGATGACCCGCACGCCGATGCGCCGATGGGCTCTCCGCTGCGGTCGCTCGCCTTCGGCGGAGCGACGGCGGCCGCCTTCGCCTCGGCCGCGTCGGTTCGCGAACCGGCTGCGCCGGTCGTCGACCCCGCCGACCGGTACCCCGACGAGCAGCCGGCCCAGCCGTTCGACGTCGACGCCTCCGACTGGTTCGCCGAGCCGGCGGCAGAAGAGCCGCCGGCTGCGACCGCCATGCTCCAGGTCGTGCCGGAGCAGTACGAGCAGGCGACCGAAGCCCTGACGAACGACCCGTTCGCGTCCGCTCCCGACGGTGCGACGCAGCGCCTGCCGATCGCGCCGGCGGAGCCGTGGCGCGACGACCGGCACGCGGCCGCCCAAGACTCCGACGACGACAACCCGTTCGCCTCGCTCTTCGCTCCGACCGGCCCGGTCGGCGTCGCCGCGGGTGTCGGCGCAGCGTCCGGCATCGGTGCGGCGGCGGGCGGATTCGACGCGTTCGACGCGGCATCCGGTTCCGGTGCAGGCGGCGCAGGCGCATCCGGTCCCGCGCGCGGCTACAACGGCAACTCGGGCTCGGATTCGGGCTCCGGCGCCGCAGGGCCCATGCGCGGCGGTGCAGGGGGCGCCTCCGGCGGAGGCTACCCGGGCGGATCGGGCGGCTCCGGTTCGGGCGGATCGAGCGGTTCGGGCAAGGGCGGTCCCGGCAAGGGCGACTCCGGCGGGCGCGGCCCGGCCAAGCCGCTCATCTGGGTGGCCGGCGGTCTCCTCGTGCTCGTCGTGCTCGCGGGCCTGTTCTTCCTCGGCTCGAAGCTCGTGGGCGGTGACGCCCTGGCGTCGATGTCCCCGTCGGCGAGCGAGAGCGACACCGCATCGGACACCCCGGCGCCGGCGCCCACCGCACCGCAGCCGATGGGCGTGCATGCGTGGAACACGCTGTTCGGCGGCGAGTGCCTCGACCCCTTCGCTTCCGCATGGGAAGAGGAGTACACGGTCGTCGACTGCGGCGTCGCGCACGCTGCGCAGCTCGTGTACCGCGGCACGCTGCCCGGTGACGAGGCAGCGGCGTTCCCCGGCGAGGCCGAGCTCGGCGCGCAGATGAACACCCTCTGCACGGCGGCGGGCATCATCGACGTGGCGGCGGCAGCCGGCGTGCCCGACCTGCAGGTGCAGGGCAGCTACCCGGTGACCGAGGAGCAGTGGGCGGCAGGCGAGCGCACGTACTACTGCTTCGCGAACCGTGCGGGCGGCGAGCCGCTCACGGGTTCGATCGCCGGCCCCGGCCCGACCGCCTGATCCGCGACCGCATGGGCATCCCCGTCATCGTCGACTGCGATCCGGGCCACGACGACGTCTTCGCACTGTGGCTCGCGGCCGGGCATCCGTCGCTCGACCTGCTGGCCGTCACGACCGTCGGCGGCAACGTGCCGCTCGAGCACACGAGCCGCAACGCGCGCATCGTGCTCTCGGTCGCAGGGGTGGTCGACGTGCCGGTGGCGGCCGGCGCCGCGGGTCCGCTCGTGCGCGAGCTCGTGACAGCCGAATGGATCCACGGCGAGAACGGCCTCGGCGGCCCGGTGCTGCCCGAACCGACCGTGCCGTTGGACCCGCGCTCGGCGACCGAGCTCATGACCGACGTGCTCGAGGCCTCCTCGGAGCCCGTCGCGATCATCGCGACCGGGCCGATCACGAACGTCGCGGTCCTGCTGCGCGACCGCCCGGAGCTCGCCTCGCGCATCCGGGAGATCGTGTGGATGGGCGGCTCGACCGAGCGCGGCAACGCCACGCCGTACGCCGAGTTCAACGCGCTCGTGGATCCCGAGGCGCTCGACCTGGTGCTGCGCAGCGGCATCCGCTTCACGATGGTCGGACTCAACGTGACGCACCGCGCGCTCGTGACGCCGACCGTGCGGGCGAGCCTCGCGGCGGTCGGCACGCGTACGTCGGCGTTCGGCGACGAGCTGCTCGAGTTCTTCTGCCGCACGAACGACGAGGTGTTCGGCATGCCGGACGGTCCGCTGCACGACCCGGTCGCGGTGGCCGTGCTCGCCGACCCGGCATCCGTCGCGGTTCGGCACACGCGCCTCGACGTGGAGCTCGTGGGCACCGAGACCACGGGCGCCACGAGCGCCGACTTCGACGGCATGCTCGCGCGCGAGCCGAACGCCTGGGTCGCGGTCGACCTCGACGTCGAGCGGTTCTGGGCGGGCGTCGCCGACGCGGTCGCGCGCCTCGCCTGACTCGGGGCTGGTCGGCTGCGTGACGGAGTGCCGGGCGTCCCGGCCTTCGGGTGATGCGGCGGCGCAGACGATAGCATTCGGCCAATCGAGGAGGTCGCCATGGACTGGACGTTCTGGGCAGGACTGGTCGGCATCGCCGCGCTCTGGGGGCTCACGCAGTGGTTCTTCTCGAACCGGCGCCATTCCGAGAAGACCCGCGGTCGCGACTCCGAATCCGCCGACGCGATGATCGACATCGACCGGGGCAAGGCGCAGTCCGACGTCTGGCGGGGCCTCTAAGGTTCGCGCCCGGCCGTCGCGGCCGCCGTGCGGATCGCGGCGGCGAGCCGCGCCACCGCCTCGTCGACGAGCGCGTCCGAGAGGTTGCCGTATCCGACCACGAGTGCGTCGGGTGACCCGGAGCGCGCTGCCTCGGCACCGGGCGCCGCGGTGGCGCGATAGCGGGCCAGGTCCGAGACCGCGACCTCGAGGCCGGATGCCGCGTGCCGCACGTCGCGAGCCGAGACCCCGGGCGGCAGCCCGACCATGGCGTGCATGCCCGCGGCGATGCCCGTCACCGGGAGCTCGGGCAGTTCGCGCTGGAACGCCGCGAGCAGGGCCGCGCGCCTCCGACGGAAGCGGCCGCGCGCGGCCCGGAGGTGGCGTTCGAGGTCGCCCGAGGCGATGAACTGGGCGAGGGCGACCTGGTCGAGCACCGACGGGCGTGCGCGGTCGGCCGTCGGCATCCGGGACCGCAGCCCCGCCGGGATCACCGCCCAGCCGAGGCCGAACGCCTGCGCCATCGACTTCGAGAGCGACCCGACGAGCACCACGCGCTCGGGTGCGAGGCCCTGCAGGGCCGCGATCGGTCGCCGGTCGTAGCGGAACTCGGCGTCGTAGTCGTCTTCGATGAGCACGCCGTCGACCGCACGCGCCCAGCGCACGATCGCGTCGCGGCGCGCGGGGGACAGCGCGGCACCGACCGGGAACTGGTGGGCGGGCGTGAGGAGCGCGGCCCGCGCACCGGTGCGAGCGGATGCCGCGGCGAGGCGTTCGACGTCGACGCCCGCGTCGTCGACGGGCACCGGCACGGGCGTCAGCCCGGCGGCGGCCGCGACCTCGCGGAGCCGGCCCCAGCTGGGATCCTCGACGAGGATGCTGCGGTGCCCGCCCGCGCGCAGCCCGGCGACGACGGCCGTCATGCCGTCGGTCGCGCCGTGCGTGACGACGACGTCGTCGGGCGAGACGATCGCCCGGCGCGAGCGCGCGAGGTAGGCGGCGACGGCGGTGCGGGCGAGCGGATGCCCGAGCGGGTCGACGACCATGAGCTCGGCGTCGGGCAGCGTGTCGAGCGCGTGCCGCACGGCGGCCGCCCAGCGCGCGCGCGGCACGTGGCGCAGGTCGGGGATGCCGGGGCCGAGGTCGAACCTCGGTCGGCGGTACTCGCCGCGGAGCGGCCCGGTCGTGCGGGCGGGCGGCGCAGCAGACGGAACCTGCAGCGCATGCTCGGGCACGCGCGTGCCCGAGCCGACGACGGCCTCGAGGAAGCCCTCGGCCACGAGCTGGCCGTACGTCTCGGTGACGACCCAGCGCGAGACGCCGAGCGTCTCGGCGAGCACACGGCTCGGCGGGAGCGCCGATCCGGCCGGCACCACGCCGGCGTGCACGGCATCGCGGATGGCTCGCTCGAGGCGGTCCCGCAGTGGAGCCGGCCCGTCGCCGAGGGGCAGCAGCGTCTCCCAGGCGAGTGCGGGGCCCGTGCGGGGTGCGTCGTGTCGAGGCATCCGTTCGCCCTCTCATGGTGGCCGCGAGGCGTGATAGGCCCGAGGCCGGTCAGGATTGGTCTGGTGCAGGCGTCTGCATTTGGAGTGTATGCCCGAACCGATGGACTCGTAGCGTCGAACCTGTCAGGGCGCCCGGCGCCACGCACCCACTCGGAGGACCCCATGCGATACCGCACCATCGGCAACGGCCGAACCGGCTTCGACGTCTCGACCATCTGCCTCGGCACCATGTACATGGGCACGAAGGTCGACGAGGCGACCTCGTTCGCGATCCTCGACCGCTTCGTCGAGGCCGGCGGCACCTTCATCGACACGGCGAACAACTACAACCACTGGGGTCTCGGGCACGGCCGGGACAGCGAGGACGTCATCGGCCGCTGGCTCGCGAGTCGAGGCCGCCCGGACGGGCTCCGCATCGCGACCAAGGTCGGCGCCGGCAAGGCCGACCCGAACCTGCCCCTCTCGAACACGCCGCCCACGAACTTCGAGGGGCTCGGCGCCGTCGTCGTCGATCGCGAGGTGCGCGAGAGCGCACGGCACCTCGGCGTCGAGCGCATCGACGTGGTCTACGGGCACGTCGACGATCTCGAGACGCCGCTCGCCGAGACCGTCGGGGCGTTCGGGGCCCTGCAGGACGAGGGCCTCATCGGGATCTCGGGCATCTCGAACGTCGCGCTGTGGCGCGTGGTCGAGGCGCGCGAGGAGGCGCTCCGGCAGGGCGTCGCCCCGTACGGCGTCGTGCAGCAGCAGTACAGCTACATCCACCCGGCGCCGAAGCTCGGCCGCCACAACTTCGCGACACCCGAGCTGCTCTCGTACGCGGCATCCACCGGGGTCGACGGCCGGCCGCCGCTCGCGGTGACCGTGTACTCGCCGCTGCACCAGGGCGCGCTCACGCGCACCGACAAGACACTCTGGGGCGGGGTCGACCACCCGACCACGCGCGAGCGGCTCCGCCGGCTGCACGAGGTGGCGCGCGAGGCGGGCGCCACCCCGAACCAGGTCGCGCTCGCGTGGATGATCGGCAGCGAGATGCCCGTGATCCCCGTCACCGGGCCGTCGAGCATCGCGCAGCTCGAGGAGGTGCTCGGCGCCGCGGACCTCGATCTCGACCCGGTGCTGCGAGCTCGGCTCGACGCCGAGCCCGAGGCTGCGCCGGCTCCGGGCCTCGACTCGGCCGAGGCTGCAGAGGTGGCAGACACCGCAGCCGCCTGAGCCCGAACGCGATGTCCGCCGGCCGGGCCGACCTGCGGCGTCGATGACGTCGTGTGTCGGCCCGGCCGGCCCGTTCGCGCGCCGTCGCCGCGTCACGGCGCGTCACGAACCGGCGGTGGAACCCCCGGAATCGGTCCCGCGTGACCTCGATTGACCTGTCGTGACCGAGCGTGACCCGCATGACGGGCGAGGCTCGCGGGGGCCCGGGGCTGTGGGTAACGTCAGCGCGACCCGAGCCGGACCCCGGCTCGCCCCGAGCCGGACCCCGGCTCGCCCCGAGCCGATGACCCCCCGAGGAGCACACGACATGACCGCACGACGACCACTGGCGCTCGCGATGACCGCAGCGGCCGCCATCACCGCACTCGGCCTCGCCGGCTGCGCGACCACGCCCGCCGCGAACGGCGGAGAGCGCGTCGAGGGCGGCACCATCGTCTACGGCCACCAGCAGGAACCCGCGTGCGTGTTCGGCGGCTGGATCGAGCAGGCCTACCTGAGCTACAACGTGCTCGACAGCCTGGTCTCGCTCGACGAGAACCACGAGGTCGTGCCCTGGCTCGCCGAGGAGTGGAGCGTCTCGGACGACGGCCTGCACTGGACCTTCCAGCTCAAGCCCGACGTGAAGTTCACCGACGGCAGCGACCTGACCGCCGAGGTCGTCGCCTACAACTTCGACTACTGGGTCAATGAGGGCGGCAACAGCACGGCCCTCGCCTGGCTCGGCGGCTACTACGAGTCGGCCGAGGCGGTCGACGACCTCACCGTGCAGGTCGACCTCTCGCAGCCGTACCCGCGACTGGCCGACAACCTCACGCAGGGCTACTTCGGCATCCAGTCGCAGGAGGCGCTCGAGACCCGCACCGACGAGGAGAACTGCGAGGCCCCGATCGGATCGGGCGCCTTCGTCGTCGACCACTGGGACCGCGGCCAGGAGATCGTGCTCACGCGCAACGACGACTACACGAGCCCGCCCGCGAACGCGGAGCACACCGGCGCCGCGTACGTCGACGAGGTGCAGTGGAAGTTCATCTCCGACGCCACCACGCGCGTCGCGGCGCTGAAGAGCGGCGAGCTGAACGCCATCTACGACGTGCCCGCCGTGCAGTGGGAGAGCACGAAGGATGCCGGCTTCCAGCTCGAGAAGTACATCACCCCGGGCCGACCCCAGCAGCTCACCTTCAACACCGCACAGGGCGTCTTCACCGACGAGAAGGTGCGCCAGGCGTTCGCGTACGCGCTCGACCGCGAGCAGATCGTCGAGTCGATCGGCCACGGCGTGATCCCCTACGAGGGCAACGGCGGAGTCAGCCAGACCACTCCGGGCTACAGCCAGAAGGCCGCCGACTGGTACACCCAGGACCTCGACAAGTCCGCCGAACTGCTCGACGAGGCCGGCTACACCGAGACGGATGCCGACGGCTTCCGCTCGAAGGACGGCGAGACGCTCGCCGTGACGCTGCCCTACTTCGCGGGCTCGATCATCAACGCAGACGGTGCGTCGATCCTGCAGGGCGTGCAGGAGCAGGCCAAGCAGGCCGGCTTCAAGGTCGACCTCATCCCAGTGCCGCAGGCCGAGGCCTTCGCCGGTGCCTACAGCAAGCCCGACGAGCGCGACATCTACCCCGGCTACTGGACCGCGGTGACCAGCGGCATCCTGCAGATCAACTGGGGCGCCGGAGCCGACGGCAACCCGAACTACTGGAACGCCTCGTTCACCGACTACCCCGAGCTCCAGGCCATCATCCTCGAGGCCAACTCCGAGCCCGACGTCGACCAGCAGAACGCGCTCTACGAGCAGGCCCAGGAGTACATCGCCGAGCACGCACTGTCCATCGGCGTCTACGACCGCCTCTCCACGCTCGCCGTCTCGCCCACCTTGAGGGGCGTCTGGCAGGAGAACGCACAGGGAGGACCGACCTTCTATGACGCCTACTTCGTCGAGTAGCACGCGGGCCGCCGGCCGGCGGCCCGCGACCGAGGCCGCAGGCACGGGAGCCCAGGCTCCCGTGCCGGGCCCCCCGGCCGAGCCCGGGCAGCGCGGCGCGCGCACCACCCGCCTCATCGCCTCGAAGACCGTCGGAGCCGTGCTCGTGCTGCTCGGCGCCGCGACCGCGGCGTTCTTCGCCCAGGCCTCGCTGCCGGGCGACCGGGCGACCGTGATCCTCAACATCCGCGCCGGGCAGGCCGTGGCCCGCACGGCCGAGGAGCTCGCGCCGATCAACGCCGAGTACCGCCTGCACGACCCGATCGTCGTGCAGTACCTGACCTACCTCAAGGGGCTGCTCGTCGGCGACCTCGGCACCTCCTACCAGCAGCACCGACCCGTGATCGCGATCATCGGGGAGCAACTCGGCGCCACGATCGTGCTCACCCTGACCGCGCTCGTGTTCGCGTGGATCATCATGGTCGTCTGGGTGACCCTCACCGCGGGTCGGGGACCGGCGGCGAGGGCCGTCGGCGGGTTCTTCGACACGGCCGCGGCCGGGTTGCCGCACTACTGGCTCGGCATCATCCTGCTGCTCGTGTTCGCACTGACGCTCGGCTGGTTCCCCGTCATCGGGGGCACCGGGCCGGTGGGCATCATCCTGCCCGCGCTCACGCTGGCGATCCCGCTCGCCGGGTTCCTCGGCCAGGCGACGCGCACCGAGTTCGAGCGCGCCCTCGACTCGCCGTTCGTGCTGAGCGCACGCATGCGCGGCATGGGCGATGCCGGCATCCGACTCCGTCACGTGCTGCGCCATGCGGTGCTGCCCGCCGTGACGCTCTCGGGCTGGGCCCTCGGGGCCACGATCTCGGGCGCCGTCGTGGTCGAGGCCGTGTTCGCGCGGCCCGGCATCGGGCAGGTGCTCGTGACCGCGGTGAGCAGTCAGGACATGCCGGTCGTGATCGGCATCGTCATGCTCATCGCCGCCTTCTACGTGCTCGCGAACCTGCTCGTCGACATCGCCTACGCGCTCATCGACCCGCGCCTGAGGAGGACATCATGACCGCCGCGACCCGACCGTTGGAGGGCCGGGGCGCCTCGGCCCCCGCGGGCTCGAAGCCGTTCGCCCGCCTGCGCCGTCAGCCATGGGACCTGTTCGTCGCGCTCGCCGCGACGGCGGTGTTCGCCCTGGCAGCGCTGTGGCCGCAACTGCTCGCGACCCAGGGGCCGCTCGCGATGGACCTCGCGAACACGCTCCAGCCCCCGTCGCCCGAGCACTGGTTCGGCACCGACGAATCGGGCCGCGACCTCTACTCGCGCGTGGTCTACGGCACGGCCGCGTCGCTCGGCGTCGGCATCGGGGCCGCGGCGGTCAGCCTCACGTTCGCCGTGCTGCTCGGCGCGCTCGCCGCGCTCGGCAACCGGCCGACCTCGGCGGCCGTCGGATGGCTGCTCGAGGTGGCCTTCGCGTTCCCGGCGCTGCTGCTCTCGCTGCTGCTGATCGCGGTGCTCGGCCCGTCGATCCTGACCCTGATCCTCGCGGTCGGCATCGGCACCGCGCCGGGCTACGCGCGCATGGTGCGCGGCCAGATCCTCTCGGCCAAGGACTCCCCGTACGTCGAGGCCGCGGTCGCCCTCGGCCACCCGCGCGGGCGCATCCTGCGCCAGCACGTGCTGCCCAACTCGCTCCGACCCCTCGTCGCGGTCTTCGCCCTGTCGATCGGCCAGTCGATCGTCTGGGCGTCGAGCCTGTCGTTCCTGGGGCTCGGCATCGCGCCGCCCTCGCCGGAGTGGGGCGCGCTCCTCGACGCCGGCCGCGGCTACATCACGGTCGCGGGGTGGCTCACCGTGATCCCCGGGCTCGTGATCGTGGTGCTGGCCCTGACCACGACCACGCTCGGCCGCCACCTGCAGTCGTTCCTCGAGAAGGGGGAGAAGTGATGAGCATCATCGAGACGGATGCCGCGGGGCAGGACCTCGCCGTCGACATCGACGGGCTGCCCGGCTTCCGACCGCGCCTGCGCGTGCGAGGACTCTCGGTCGCCTTCGAGACCACCGCGGGCATCCGGCCCATCGTGCACGACGTGTCGTTCGACCTCCAGCCGGGCGAATGCGTCGCGATCGTCGGCGAGTCGGGCTCGGGAAAGTCCGTGACCGCGCGCTCGCTCGTCGGACTCGCGGGTCGGGGCGCGCAGGTCGCGGCCGACGAGCTCACGCTGCACGAACGCGACGTGCTCGGCCTGGGCGAACGCCAGTGGCGAGGCATCCGCGGGGTCGAGGTCGGCTTCATCCTGCAGGACGCGCTCGTCTCGCTCGACCCGTTGCGACCCGTCGGCGCGGAGATCGCCGAGGGGCTCCGGCTGCACGGCTGGGGCGATCGCGCATCACGCCGTCGGAAGGTCGTCGAGCTGCTCGAATCGGTCGGCGTGCCCCGGCCCGAGGCGAGGGCGAGGCAACGGCCCGACCAGCTCTCCGGGGGCCTGCGCCAACGCGCGCTCATCGCCTCGGCGCTCGCGCTCGACCCCGACGTGGTCATCGCCGACGAGCCGACGACCGCCCTCGACGTCACCGTGCAGGCCCAGGTGCTGGCCCTGCTCGAGGCGTCCAAGCGACGCGGCGCCTCGATCATCCTGATCAGCCACGACCTCTCGGTCGTGGCGCAGCTCGCCGACCACATCCTGGTGATGCAGGACGGGCGCGTCGTCGAGCAGGGTCCGGCCCGCGAGCTGCTGAGCTCGCCGAGTGAGGAGTACACCAAGGCGCTCATCGCCGCGGTGCCGAGCGAGGAGACCCGTGGCGGAGCCCTCAGCCCGGCGGGCCGCGAGCTGCTCGCCGCGGCCCCGCCGGCCCCCGAGGTGCTCGACGAGGTGGTGCTCGAGGCCCGCGACCTCGTGCGGCGCTTCCGCGCGCCCGACGGTTCGGTCACGACCGCGGTCGGAGGCGTCTCCTTCGCGTTGCATCGCGGCGAGACGCTCGGCATCGTCGGCGAGTCGGGCTCGGGCAAGAGCACGACGGGCCGCATCGCGCTGGCGCTCGAGGAGGCGGATGCGGGCACGGTCACGTTGCTCGGGCAACCGTGGTCCGTGCTGCCCGAGGCCAGGCGTCGGGCGCTCCGCTCGCGCATCTCCGTGGTGTCGCAGGACCCGCTGTCGAGCTTCGACCCGCGCTGGAACGTCGAGCGCATCCTGCTCGACGCGCTCGCCAGGGGCGAGTTCGCGACGGCCGCCGCGCGCGCGGCCCGCATCCGCGAGCTGCTCGACCAGGTCGGGCTGCCGCACGCCGTGCTCGGCCGGTTCCCGCTGCGGCTGTCGGGCGGGCAACGCCAGCGCATCGCGATCGCGCGCGCCCTCGCGGAGGCCCCGGACATCATCGTGCTCGACGAGGCGGTCTCCGCGCTCGACGTCACGATCCAGGCCCAGATCCTCGACCTGCTCGTCGCACTCCAGCGGCGGCTCGGCCTCAGCTACCTGTTCATCTCGCACGACCTCGGCGTCATCGCGCACCTGAGCCACCGCGTGCTCGTGATGAAGGACGGCGTCGTCGTCGAGTCCGGAACGCCCGACGACGTCTTCCACCGCCCGCGCGAGCCGTACACGCGCGAGCTGATCGCATCCATCCCCGCCTTCGAACCGCACCGAGCACAGGAGACCCCATGACCATCCCACTGCACTTCAACGCCTTCGTGATGAACACGAACTCGCACATCCACCACGGCCAGTGGCGCCGCCCCGACGCGGGCCAGGTCGACTTCGAGGACGTCGAGCTCTGGATCGACCTCGCCAAGAAGCTCGAGGAGGCGAAGTTCGACGCGCTCTTCTTCGCCGACGTGACCGGGGTCTACGGCGACGCGGATGCGGACTTCGACGTCTACATCCGCGAGGGCCTCCAGATCCCCTCGAACGACCCCATCCCGCTGGTCGCGGCTCTCGCGGTGCACACGTCGCGCATCGGGCTCGCGCTCACCTCGAACGTCGCGCAGAGCCACCCGTACCAGTTCGCCCGCCAGGTCTCGACACTCGACCACATCTCGAAGGGCCGGGTCGCCTGGAACATCGTGACCGGCCTGCAGGACAACGGTGCGCGGAACTTCGGGCACCCGCGCCTGACCGACCACACCGAACGCTACGCGTGGGCCGAGGAGTACGTCGACGTGACGTACAAGCTCTGGGAGGGGTCGTGGGACGAGGGGGCGCTCCTGAAGGACCGCGAGCGCGGCATCTACTCCGACGCGTCGAAGATCCACAAGATCAACCACGTCTCCGAGCGGTACTCCGTGCAGGGGCCGCACCTGCCGTCGCCGTCGCCCCAGCGCACGCCCGTGCTCTACCAGGCGGGTTCCTCGGAGTCGGGCCGCGCGTTCGCCGCGAGGCACGCCGAGGCGACGTTCATCATCTCGCCGAACCCGGCGCTCGCGAAGCAGCTCATCGACGACACCCGCCGTCAGGCCGTCGAGGCCGGCCGCCGCGCCGAGGACATCAAGTTCTTCCAGGGCCTGTCGTTCGTGATCGGCGACACCGAGGAGGAGGCGAAGGCCAAGGCGGCCGAGTACGAGCAGTACGTCTCGATCGACGGCTACCTCGCCCACTCTGCGCTCGTCGACAAGACCGGGCGCGTCTACGACCCCGAGACCCCGCTGAAGGACGTCGAGACGAACACCGCCAAGGGCTTCGGCGAGTGGGTCTCGAAGGCGATCACCGATCGCGAGCCCCTCGTGCGCGACGTCGCCCTGCTCATCTCCCGGTCGACCCGCATCGTGGGCACGCCCGAGCAGATCGCCGACGCCCTCGTCGAGTGGCAGGAGGCCGGCGTCGACGGCATCAACGTCATCAACTGGGTCATCCCCGGCTCCTTCGAGGAGTTCGCCGAGAAGGTGCTGCCCGTGCTGCGCGAGCGCGGCCTCGCCCAGAGCGAGTACGGCGACGACACGACCCTGCGCGGCCGCCTCTTCGGCGCCCCTCGCCTGAACGAGCGGCACCCGGCGGCGAGGTACCGCGGCGCCTTCGGCCGTGACGCGGTCGCGAGCACCGGTGCACGGGTCGACGAGGGCGGGTCGGATGCCGCCGGCAGCGCCGCGGCCGACCTCGCCGAGGTTCCGGAGGCAGCCCGGTGAGTCCGGCCGTCGGTACCGACGCGAGCCTGCGGGCGGCACGGGAGCGACTCGCTCCCGTGCTGGCCCCTATCGCGCAGAGCGCGGTGTCGCACGAACTGGACGGCACGCGCCCGTTCGCCGAGACCCGAGCGCTCGCCGAGGCGGGCTTCGGGGCGCTGCGCGTGCCGGTCGAGGAGGGTGGCGCGGGATTGAGCGTCGCGGAGTTCTTCGAGGTGCTCGTCGACCTCGCGGCCGCGGACCCGAACCAGCCGCAGCTCTGGCGCAATCACATCGCGTTCGTCGAGGATCGCCTCGCCGGCGGCTCGGGGCGCGACCACGCCTGGCTGGCGCGCATCGCCGACGGCGCCGTGATCGGCGGCGCCTGGTCGGAGACCGGGACCACCTCGATCCTCGGAGACACCCGTCTCGAACGCGTCGACGGTCGCCTGCTGCTGAACGGTACGAAGTACTACAGCACGGGGTCGATCTACGCAGACCACGTGGGCGTGCTGGCGCTCGCCGAGGATGGCGAGCTCAGGATCGCGCTCGTCGACGCCCGCAGCGAGGGCCTCGAGCTCGTCGACGACTGGACCGGCTTCGGCCAGCGCGCGACCGGCAGCGGGACCACGCGCCTGCGCGACGTGGCGGTGGACGAAGACGCCGTGCTCGAATTCACGGACCGGTTCATCTCGCAGGAGGCGGTCTACCAGCTGGTGCTGGTCGCGGCCCTCGCGGGCGTCGCGCGTGCAGCGCGGGCCGACGCGGTCGAGTCCGTGCGGGCACGCGCCAGGTCGTATCCGCACGCGCTCGCAGAACGGCCTCGCGAGGATGCCCAGGTGCAGCAGGTCGTCGGGCGGATCGCGGCCCTCGCGGGCCTCGCCGAGGCATCCGTCGCCCGTGGAGCACGCGCTCTCGACGCAGTCGTGGCAGCGGTCGGATCGGATCGGGACGAACCCGCCGACGAACACGTGCAGGACGCCGCACGCGCGGCCGCCGTCGCCGTCTACGAGGCGCAGGTCGCGGTCGCCGAGGCCGCCCTCCAGGCCTCGACCCTGCTGTTCGACGCCCTCGGCTCGTCGGGCGTGCAGCGCTCCGCCGCGCTCGACCGGCACTGGCGGAACGCCCGCACCCTGACCTCGCACAACCCGCGCATCTACAAGGAGCGCGTGCTCGGCGACTTCTACCTGAACGACGCCGATCCGCTCAGCATCTACACCCCGGCGCCCGCAGTCGCCGGGACGAACGGGGAATCCGCATGACCGAGAAGAAGCAGCTCATCCTGAACCTCTTCGAGATGGCCTGCATCAGCCACATCTCGCACGGGCTGTGGCCGCTGCCCGGCAACAACCGCCACCGGTTCGACGAGCTCGAGTACTGGACCGAGCTCGCCGGGATCCTCGAGGAGGGCGGGTTCGACGCCGTCTTCCTCGCCGACGTGATCGGCGCGTACGACGTGTTCCGCGACGGCCCCGAGACGGCGCTCCGCGAGGGCCTGCAGAGCCCGAACCTCGACCCGCTGCTGCTCGTGCCCGCGATGGCGGCCGTCACGAAGCGGCTCGGTTTCGGCGTGACGTTCTCGACCACGTACGAGCCGCCGTTCGCGTTCGCCCGGCGCGCGTCGACCCTCGACCACCTCACGAAGGGCCGGTTCGGCTGGAACATCGTGACGAGCTACCTGCCGAACGCGGCGCGCAACTTCGGCCTCGAGGGCGAGATCCCGCACGACCGGCGGTACGAGCTGGCCGACGAGTACCTCGACGTGCTCTACAAGCTCTGGGAGGGCTCGTGGGACGACGACGCCGTGGTCTACGACCGCGAGCGCCGCATCGCGACCGACCCGTCGAAGGTGCGCTACATCGACCACGTCGGCGAGACGCACCGTGTCGCCGGGCCGCACATCGTGCACCCGTCGCGGCAGCGCACGCCCGTGCTGTTCCAGGCGACGGGATCCCCGGCCGGCACGGAGTTCGCGGGGCGGCACGCCGAGCTCGTGTTCACGGGCGGGCGCACGACCGAGGAGTTCCGCGCGAACCGGCAGACGATGCGGGATGCCGCCGTGCGCAACGGCCGCGGCGCCGACGACGTGAAGTTCATCGCCAGCGCCGTCGTGGTCGTCGGGCGAACCGAGGAGGAGGCCGCCGACAAGTGGCGGCTGTACCAGGAGTTCGCGAGCGTCGACGGCTACCTCGCGCACGCGAGCCTGCCCGTCGACCTCACCCTCGCGCCCCGCGACATCACCGTCGCCGAGGCGATCGAGCGGTCGGGCAAGGTGCTCGAGCGCTCGTCGTTCCTGCCGCTGCACCTCACCGTCGGGCAGCTGCTCGACGGGCTGGTCGGCGGCCGTCGCGAGCGCTTCCACGTGGTCGGCACGCCGAAGACCGTGGCCGACGAGATCGAGCGCTGGCTCGACGAGGACGGCATCGACGGCATCAACCTGCGGCAGTACCACTCGTTCGGCACGGCGCAGGACTTCGCCGAGCTGGTCGTGCCCGAGCTGCGCCGGCGCGGCCGACTTCCGGACCCGTCGGATGCCGCGGCCACCAGCCTGCGCGATCGGCTGTTCGGGCGCGGCGACCGACTGCCCGACACGCACATCGCCGCCCGCTATCGCGGCGGCGCGAATCTCGACGTGCCGGTTCCGCCGCTGCGGTTCCCCGGGAGGGACGCCGACGCAGCCTGAGGCATGCGGTCGAGCGGTCAGTCGCCCTGCTCGACCTCTTCGTCGTCATCGGCGGATTCGTCGTCTTCGTCGGGCTCGGCGATGCTCAGCACCTCGATCTCGAGGGCGTCGTCGAGCTCGGCGTAGATCGCGAGGGTCGGGTACTGCGTCGGTGCGTCGTAGACGAGCACGAGCGTCGCATCGCTCGAGACGATCGCGCCCTGCAGGTCGAGCTCATCGGCGAGCAGTGCGTAGTCGGATGCCTCGGGCGAGTCCGCGTCGCCCTCGAAATCGGCGTCGACGAGCTCGTGCACGATCTCGTCTTCGAGACGGTCGAGCACCTCGCCGGTGAGCGCCACCAGCGCGCGCTGCGCGATGGCGAGCATCTCATCGCCGTCGAGCTGCTCGTCGGCGTCGAGCGCGAAGAGCACCGCCGCCTGGCGATCGCCGGGCAGCGCGACGACGGCGCTCAGCTCGCCGTCTTCATCGAGGTCGATGTCGGTGAGTTCGATCATGGCGTCCTCCTGGGCGATCTCGGTCAGAGCTCGGTCTCGATGGCGTCCTTGCGAAGCAGCTCGTGCACGCCGTCGAGGATCTCGTCGGGTCGGAAGGGGTACTTCTCGATCTCGGCCTGGTCGCTGATGCCCGTGAGCACGAGCACGGTGTGCAGGCCGGCCTCGATGCCCGCGACGATGTCGGTGTCCATGCGGTCGCCGATCATCGCCGTGTTCTCGGAGTGCGCACCGATCTTGTTCAGCGCCGAGCGGAACATCATCGGGTTCGGCTTGCCGACCACGTAGGGCTCCATGCCCGTGGCCTTCGTGATGAGCGCGGCGATCGCGCCCGTCGCGGGCAGGGGGCCGTCGGCCGACGGGCCGGTCGCGTCGGGGTTCGTGACGATGAACCGCGCGCCGCCGCCGATGAGGCGGATCGCCTTGGTGATGGCCTCGAACGAGTAGTTGCGGGTCTCGCCGACGACGACGTAGTCGGGGTTCGTCTCGGTCATGATGAACCCGGCCTCGTGCAGGGCGGTCGTGATGCCGGCCTCGCCGATGACGAACGCGGAGCCGCCCGGCAGCTGCGACTTCAGGAAGTCGGCCGTCGCGAGCGCCGAGGTCCAGATGCGGTCCTCGGGCACCTTGAGGCCGCTGGCCCGCAGCCGCGCGGACAGGTCGCGCGCCGTGAAGATCGAGTTGTTCGTGAGCACGAGGTAGGGCGTGCCCGAGTCCTCCCACTGCTGCAGCAGCTTCGCGGCGCCCGGCAGGGCGTGGTTCTCGTGCACGAGCACGCCGTCCATGTCGGTCAGCCAGCACTCGACTTCATCGCGTCGTCCCATGCGCCCAGCCTATGTCTCGAAGGTCACGGCCCGATGACGGCGATGAGGCGAGCGGATGCCGAGGGCGGGCGCGGTCGGCTCGTGCACGGCCCGAGGCATCCGCTCGCCTGCACGTCAGTGCAGCAACGAACGCCATTCCGCGGGCACGCGCCCGTCGGGCCCGGGCGCCGATTGGTCTTCGGGTCGCGAGAACGGGGGACTGAGCGGAACGGAGGGCGCCGAGGTCTCGGCCGCGTAGTCCCAGAACCAGTGCTCGCCGGGCTCGAACGAGGTCGCGACCGCGTGGCCGGTCTGCTCGGAGTGACGGCGTGCGTGCTGCGCGATCGACGAGTCGCAGCATCCGATGTTGCCGCAGTCGATGCAGCGACGCAGGTGGAACCACCATCCGCCGCCGTCGATGCAGGCGTCGCAGCCGGTTCCCGACGGCGGCGGCGCGGGCTCGCTCATGCGAACACCTCCGCGGCCGCGAGCGCCCGGTGCACCGACGCGACGGCGCTCGAACCTTCGCCGACCGCGGCGGCCACGCGCTTCATCGACCCCCGACGCACGTCGCCAGCGGCGAAGACCCGGGGGATCGAGGTCTCGAACGGCAACGGCATGCGGTCGAGCGCACGCCAGGCGTCGTCGAGGCCGACCACGTCGGCACCCGTGTGCACGAAGCCCCCCTCGTCGCGCTCGAGGTCCGCGAGCCAGTCGGTCGCGGGTTCGGCGCCGATGAAGCAGAACAGGCCGCGGCACTCGACGGTCTGCGTGGTTCCGCCGTCGAGGGCGACCCGCTCGAGGCGCTCGTCTCCCTCGAGCGCGCTGACCTGCGTCCCGGTGTGCACGTCGATGCGCGGATCCTCGGTGATGCGGTCGACGAGGTAGCTCGACATCTGCCGCCCGAGGTCGTCGGAGCGCACCACGAGCCGCACGCGGCATCCGTTCGAGGCGAGGGCGAGGGCCGCCTGCCCGGCGGAGTTCGCGCCGCCGACGACCACGACCTCGCCGCCTGCGACCTGACGCAGCTCGAGCGCCGAGGCGGCGTAGTGGATGCCGGCACCCTCGAACTCCTTCCACCGCTCGAGCGGCAGCGAGCGGTAGGCGACGCCGGTCGTGATGATGACTGCCCGGGCCCGCACCACGGCCCCGTCGGCGAGCTCGAGGTCGAGCGCACCGCCGTCGGAGGCCAGCCGCACCGCCTCGCACGGCGCGATGACGTGCACGCCGAACTTGATGGCCTGCAGCGACGCCTGCGCGGTGAGGTCGTCGCCGCTCACGCCGAACGGGAAGCCGAGGTAGTTCTCGATGCGCGAGGTCGACGACGACTGCCCGCCCGGCGCGACCGAGTCGAGCAGCACGGTCTGCAGCCCTTCTGAGGCGCCGTAGATCGCGGCGGCGAGCCCCGCCGGCCCCGCTCCGACGACGGCGAGGTCGACCGCGGCGTCGTCTTCGGCGGCATAGGCGAGGCCCAGGATCTCGGCGAGCTGGCCCGGCGTCGCGTTCGGCACGTTCTCGCCCTGCACGATCGCGACCGGAAGGTCGTCGAGCGAGAACCCGTGCCTCGCGTACGCGGTCGCGACTTCGGGGTCGTCGACGTCGGCCCACGTGTGCACGAGGTCGAGCCGTTCGGCGTAGCGACGCAGCGCCACCGCTTCGCGCGAGCGCCCGGAGCCGACGATCTTGAGCGTCCAGGCCGCCGGACCGCTTCGCAACTGCTCGCGCCTCGCCCAGAGCGTGCGCAGCATGAGGTCGCACAGCTCGTCGTCTTCGGCCATCAGGCGCTGCAACGCCTCGTGGTCGATGCGGTGCACCTGGCCCGCTTCGGCGACGCGCGCCGTCAGGAACGCGCGCTGCCCGTTCAGCAGGCCCAGCTCGCCTGCGAAGCTGCGTGGGCCGAGCGTCGCGATGCGGGTCTCGGCGATCCACTTGAGCGGCTCGCGCACGATGTCGACGGTGCCCGACTCCACGAGGATCAGGTCGTACCAGCGATCGCCCGCGGCGAAGAGCACGTCGCCGGGCTGCGTCGGCGTCGCGACGCCGTAGCGCAGCATCCGCGACCACTGCTCGTCGGTCGGTTCGGGGACGGTTCGGGTTCCTGCGGCTCCCATCCCTCAATGGTGCATGACGATGCCCGGAAGCGGGAGGGTCGGTTCGCATCTTCGGACGAGCGGATGTCGCACGCGAGCCGATCTCGCCCGCACGAGCGGATGTCGGATGCCACGAGTACCGTGGAGTCCCTCCGGGGCCTCGCCCGTCAGAGGCAGGCCTGCAACCGTCTTCGAGGGAGTGCTCCATGGGCGAGTCGACGAGTGGATCCGACAGCATCTCAGCGGCCGAGTTCCACCGAGCGCCCGGGGTCTCCGATTGGCGAGTGACCGGCACGGGTCCGCAGGCCGTCTTCACGGCGACCTCCCTCGCGCAGGCGGCGGGCCTCGTCACCCCGGTCGTCGCGGCCGCCGAACGGTTCGGCGTGCTGCCCGACGTCGACGTGCGGCCCGAGGGCGTCGTCGTGCGCATCCCTGATCGCAACTTCGACGGGATCCCCGCTGCCGCCACCGGTTTCGCGGCCGCCGTGTCCGAGGCCGCCGCCGAGCTGCAACTGGCCGCCGATCCCTCGCGCGCGCAGTCGGTCGGCATCTACGTGGCCCAGCACTCCCAGGCCGACGTGCGGCCGTTCTTCCTGGCCGCCCTCGGCTACGACCCGCTCGGTGACACCGATGCCGTCGACCCGTTGCGCACGGGGCCGCAGCTCGCGTTCAATCCGATCGCCGGCGATTCCCCGGCGAGAGGTCGGAGCCACTTCGACGTCTTCGTGCCGGCCGACCAGGCCCAGGCGCGGGTCGATGCGGCGCTCGCCGCCGGAGGCCGGCTCGCCGACGATTCGCGCGCTCCGTACTGGTGGTCGCTCGCGTCGCCCGACAACCACGGTGTGGACATCGCTCCATGGCCCGACTCCGATGAGTGAGGCGTCGCCGAGGCCTGCCTGCCCCACCTGCGGTGAGGGGCTCAGGTTCGAGATCCTCGACGACGAGCGTTTCCTCGTCGCCTGGTCGTGCGTGAACTGCGGCCTGGTCCGCGTGACCGAGCCCGCGTAGCGACCCGCCGCCGGTGCGTTTCGGACGCGGCCGGCTCAGCCCAGCGCGGCGATCGCCTCGGCCACGAGCTGCACCTCGGAGGCCTCGTCGTCGGCCTCGGGCGTGAAGCCCATGCGGGTGACCACGAGCTGCTCCGATGGCACCACGATGACCTTCTGGCCGTCGTGGCCCGAGGCGTAGAACGTGTCCTCGGGCAGGTTCGCCCAACGGAGGCTGCCGTCGGGCATCACGTTCACGCGCCAGGCCATGCCGTACCCGGGGTCGTCGGTGCGCTCGACGTCGGTGACGGTGAGCGTCTGCTCCATCCAGCCCTCGGGCAGCAGCTGCTCGCCGTTCCATTCGCCGCCCTGCAGCGCGAACTGGCCGAGCGCGGTCCAGTCACGGGGTGTCGCCCAGAGGTACGAGGAGCAGACCGGCGTGCCCGCGGCATCCGGTTCGAAGACGCCCGACGAGAGTCCGAGCGGCGCGAGCAGCTTCTGTCGGGGCAGGTCGGCGCCGAGGCCGGTGCGCTCCGCGAGCACCGAGCAGAGCAGCGTCGTGCTGCCGCTCGAGTACTCCTGCACGGTGCCGGGCGTGCTCTCGAGGGGCAGGCCCGCGACGTACGCACCCATGTCGTGCTCGCCGTAGAGCATCTGCGTGATCGGCGTGCCGAGGTCGTAGGTCTCGTCCCACTCGATGCCGCTCGTCATGCGCAGCAGGTGCTCGACCGTGATGTCGGCGCGACCGTCGGTCCACTCGGGGCGGAGGTGGTCGTCGTCGAGCGAGACGACGCCCTGCTTCACGAGCATGCCCGTCATGAGCTCGGTCGCGCTCTTCGACATCGACCAGCCGAGCTGCGGGGTCGTCGCGTCGAACCCGTCGGCGTACCGCTCGGCGACGAGCTCGCCGTCCTTCGCGATCACGACCGCTCGCGTGCCGAGCGCCTCGGCCACGACGGGAGGCAGGTCGTCGCCGAACGCGTGCGCCATCGCGGCGTCGAGCGCCGGGTCGGCGACCGGAGTCGGGGCGTCGGTGAACGGGTTGCCGTCGGAGCCCACCGTGGTCGCCTCGCCGAGATCGGGTCGATCGCCGTCGAGCGTGCAGCCGAAGCCCTCGGTGAACCACGCGTGCTGCGCAGCGAGCACGCCGAACAGCGACCCGGTCGTCTGATCGCCGTCGACCGACTCGCTCAGGTACGGCACCAGCGGGTTCGGCGGTAGGTCGTCTTCGGCGTTCTCACGGCCGCCGACCTCGGTCACGGCGCAGGCGTTGTGCGCCGCATAGCCCGTGCCGGTGAGCAGCATCGGGCGCTGCCACCAGTAGACGGCGATGACCCCCGTCACGAGGACGAGCACGATGACGAGGAGGACGACCATTGTCCTGCGATGGATGCGCACCGCGGGATGCTAGCAAAGTTGTCGCCGAATCCCGCATCGGGGTCGGGTTCCGGGTCTGCTGATCAGGGTCGGCAGTCGACTGATCAGGGTCGGCAGTCGACCGGGCGAGGCCTCAGGCGGTGACCCAGATCGCGGCGGCGACCTCGTGTGCCAGTTCGGCGACCTCGCCGGCGGCCTGCAGGGTCACGCGATCGCCCGCGGCATCCGTCACCCGCACCTCGATGCCCGGCACGATGCCGCAGTCGGCGAGCGAGCGCAGCACGTCGGGGTCTCGGTCGCTGATGCGGATCACCCGTGCGGCATGCCCCGTGACCGCCTCGGAGAGCAGCAGGAACGGCTCGCTCGCGACCTCGCCCGAGGCCGACGGGATCGCATCGCCGTGCGGGTCGCGGGTCGGGCGGCCGAGCCGGGCGTCGATCGCCTCGAGCAGGCGATCGCTCAGCGAGTGCTCGAGCACCTCGGCCTCGTCGTGCACCTCGTGCCACTCGTAGCCCATCTCGGCGACGAGCCAGGTCTCGATGAGCCGGTGGCGGCGCACGACCGCGAGGGCGCGCGCCCGGCCCGCATCGGTGAGGCGCAGCGGCCCGTAGGGAACGTGCGAGATGAGCCCGTTGGCCGCCATCTTCTTCACCATCTCGGTGACGGATGACGGGGCGACGCCGAGCTTGTCGGCGAGCACCTTCGGCGTGATCGGGTCGGGCTGCCACTCGGTGTGGGCGTACACCGTCTTGAGGTAGTCCTCGATCGCGGGGCTGGTGGCTGGCATCCCGTTCAGGATATCGGGCGGGGTCGGCGCGGCCGCCGACGGACGACGTTCAGGCCCCGTTGGAGCGTGGCCGCGCCTCGAGCCGATCCGAGAAGAACTCGGCCGTTCGGGCGACGACCGGCGCCGGATCGGCGCCCTCGAACACGTGCCCCGCGCCGGGGACGACCTCGAACTGCGCTGCGACGCCGGCTGCCGTGAGCGCTACGACGAGGTCGGAGCTGTGGGTCATCGACAGCTGCTCGTCGGCGTCGCCGTGGAGGAGCAGCATCGGCGCGGCTTGCGCGCCGACATGGCTGCGCGGCGACGCCCACGAGACGATATCGGGGTCGGGATGCTCTTCGAGCACCGAGCCCGTGTACGAGTACCAGCCGACGACGGCGTCGACGCGGGACTCGATGCCGACGAGGCCGACCTCGCCGACGAGCGACGGGTCGTGCGGACGCAGGCCCGCGAACACGGCGAGGAACCCTCCGGCCGACTCGCCCATGACGCCGATGCGGTCGGAGTCGAGGCCGAGCTCCGGCCCGACGACCCGCAGCCAGCGGAGGGCCGCGTGCACATCGTGCAGCGACGCGGGGAACGGCGCCTCGCCGTCGAGCCGGTACTGGGCCGAGGCGGTGGCGATGCCGGCATCCGCGAGGGCCTCGGCGATGCCGAAGAGCGGGTCGTGGTGACTGCCCCAGCGGAACGCCCCGCCGTGCAGGTAGAGCACGACCGGAACCGGGCCGGCCGAGGGCGGCACGCGCAGGTCGAGCACGAGCGGACGGAATCCGCCGAGCCGTGCGTACGCGACGTCGGTGAGGACGCGGTCGCCGCGTGCGTCGACGATCGCGGGCAGGGCGGATGCCGCGTCGGGCTCCTGCTGCGTCGCGAGCTCGCGCGGCAGGTCGGCGCCGGTCGCGAGCATGCCGACGAGGTCGGCGGGAGTGAGCGGAGCACGGTCGGTCACCGGCTCACCATATCGGCGCTCGCCGACACCGCCGCTCGGTCAGACTCGCGCCAGCCGCTCGATGTCCTCGAGGAACGCGTCGGCGGTCTCGGCCGAGACAGTGGTGCGCGTGCCCGCGATGGCCTCGAGGTAGTCGGCGGTGCTGGGGCCGGCCGGGTGCGCCGCGGCATCCGTTCCACCGTCGTGGCCGGTGACTCCGGTGTCGATCGCGCCCCGGCGGACAGCCGCCTCGAATGCCCGCTGCGACGCGCTGCGCGCGGCGAACTCGATGTCGGCGGGCGAGAACCCGGCGGTGCGCTCGACGAGCACGGCGAGGTCGACGGCCTCGGCGACCTGCTCGGGCACGTAACGCTGCCAGATGGCGAGGCGCGCGGCCTCGTCGGGCAGGCCGATCGGGATCACGTAGTCGAACCGGCCGTGTCGGAGGAAGGCCGTGTCGAGCGCGCGGATGAAGTTCGTCGCGCACACCAGCAGGCGGCCGGGCTGCTCGCGGAAGGCGGGGATGATCTTCAGCAGCTCGTTCGTGACGCCCTGCAGCGGCGACGGGGGCTCGCCCGATCGCTGGGCGGCGATCTCCTCGACCTCGTCGATGAACACGACGGCGTGCTCGAGCTCGGCGATCTTCGTGAACGTCTCGCGCAGCGCGCCGGCGAGGCCGCGCGGGTCTGCGGCGAGGCGCGAGGGGAACACCTCGACGAACGACCACTCGAGACGCGAGGCGATCGCCTTGGCGAACGTCGTCTTGCCGGTGCCGGGCGGACCGAAGAGCACGACCGCGCGCGGCGGCACGACGCCGTACTGCTCGGCGAGGTCGGGTTCGGCGAGCGGCAGTACGAGCCGCTGCTCGAGGATCTCCTTCTCGCGTCGCATGCCGGCCACGCCCTCCCAGAGGGTGCGCGGCAGCAGGCGTCCGCCGAGTTCGGCGAGCGAGCTCAACTCCTGCCGCTGCACCGGGATGCGCCGCTCGAAGTAACGCAGCTGGTGCTTGAGTTCGAAGCCCTGGTTGGCGAACGCGTCGACGCGGCTCTCGTTCTCGGGGATGAGCGCCGAGAGCTTCGTGAGCCCGTGCGGCGCCATGCGCTTCTCGAGGTCGGCGAGCATGGCCGAGCCGATGCCGCGGCCGCGCCACTCCTCGGCGATCGCGAAGAACACGACCCAGCCCTGGTCGTGCGCCGCCCGTCCGACGGTCGCGCCGATGACCTCGTCGCCCGCGACCGCCACGATCGCGTGGTCCTTCTGGCACGAGGCGATGACCTCGCTCAGGTCGTAGACGGGCTCGTGGGCCGATCGCCGCTGCGTCTCCCAGAGGTGCAGGATGCCGTCGAGGTCGTCGTTGTGGAACTCGCGCAATCGCCAGCCGGACATCGGGCCTCCTCGTCGGGGTGTTCCAGCAGGCTAGGCGAAGGTGCGCCGCGGCGCCGTTCTGTGACGCCGGGTCACGCCGGGACGCGTCCCGGCGGGCACCAACCGGAGCAGCAGCCCGTCGGAGGTGATCGGGAACGAGCGCGGCGAGAGGCCGGACCCGAAGGCCCGACCTCTCCGATCCGGGTGCGGTCAGTCGAGCAGGCCACCGAGGTCGAGGTCGCTCGTGATGTCGCCGACGAGACCGTCGACCGAGCCGGTGACGTCGTCCACGAGGCCGCCGTCGCTGCCCGTGACGTCGCCGATCGAGCCGGTCACGTCGCCGACGGAACCGGTGACGTCGCCCGTGTCGACGAGGTCGCTCACGTCGCCGAGATCGACGTTCGTCTGGTTGCCCGACCCGATGGGGGCCTGCACGTCGTTGCCCGAGCCGACGATGTTGCCCGAGCCGATATCGCCGGTCGAATTGCCCGATCCGATGTCGCCGGGGGCGACCACGACGGGGCTCTCGTTCGAGAGATCGCCGCCGGTGACGTCGCCGCCGGTGATGGGCGCGCGGCTCACGATCGAGCCGAGGTCGTCGAACGAGACCGGGCCGAGGTCGAGCACGTCGGTCAGGCCGTGCAGCCCGGTGTCGCCGAGCAGGTCGGTCGTGGTGGTCGACTCGGTGACGTTGGTCTCGTCGCCGACGCGGTCGTCGGCCGTGGCGGGGGCCGCGATCCCCGCGGCGGCGAGTCCGGCGGCCGCGACGGCGGCTGCGCCGATGATGGTGCGCTTGGCGGTGAACGTGTTCATGAGATGAACCCTTTCTCTGCGTGCGCCGAGGTCGGTTCCGGTTCGGAACCCTCACGTCCGGCACATGGGGCGATCCGGGGCGACCGGTGAAACGGTTTGGACGGATGCCGCGACGCGCCCGGCATGCGACAGCTCCGGCGCCGATTCACTCGCAGCCGACTGGCGCGGAGGCCCGGGATGACGGCGGAGTCCGGCCGGCCGGGAAGAAGGCTGGCAACCGCCTGAGCGCCTGCCGGCGGCATCCGTGGTACTCGCGAGAGCCTCGAGACGCGCGAGCCCGTCACGCTCCGGTGAACACCAGCCAGAGCAGCAGGCCGTTCAGAGTAATGAGGAAGACGGATGCCGCGATGCCGGCCGCGGTCGTCGCCCAGTGGTTCGCGAACCGCCCGAGCACGCCGCGTTTCGCGGTCACCGAGACGAGCGGGATCAGCGCGAACGGGATGCCGAACGAGAGCACGACCTGGCTGAGCACGAGCGAGACGGTGGGGTCGAACCCGAGCGCGAGGATCGCGAGCGCGGGCACGAGCGTCACGAGGCGTCGGGCGATCAGGGGCACGCGCACGTGCAGCAGTCCGTGCATGATCTCGGCGCCCGCGTAGGCGCCGACCGACGTCGACGCGAGGCCCGAGGCGAGCAGGCCCACGGCGAAGAGCGTCGCCACGATCGGCCCGAGCGAGGCCTCGAGTGCGGCATGCGCCCCTTCGAGGCTGTCGGTGCCTGCGACGCCCGCGAGGTTCGCGGCCGCGAGCAGCAGGATGCAGAGGTTCACGGTGCCGGCGATGGCCATCGCGATCGTGACGTCCCACCGGGTCGCGGTGAGCAGCCGCGCGGTCGGAACCCGTCGGGCCTCCGTCGCGTGCTTGGGCGCGAAGCGGTCGCGGGCGAGCGCGGAGTGGGCGTAGATGGCGTGCGGCATGATCGTCGCTCCGAGGATCGACGCCGCGAGCAGCACCGAGTTCGCGTCCTCGAAGCGCGGCACGAGCCCGCCGAGCACGCCGGCCGGGTCGGGCGGGGCGACGAAGACGCCGACGCTGAAGCCCACGGCGATGATCACGAGCAGCCCGATGATGACGAACTCGAACGGCCGCGCACCGCGCTTGGACTGGATCACGAGCAGCACCAGCGAGACCGTGCCCGTGATGAGGCCGCCCCACACGAGCGGCACGCCGAACAGGAGGTTCAGCGCCACCGCGCCGCCGATGACCTCGGCGATGTCGGTGGCCATGGCGACGGCCTCGGCCTGCAGCCAGTACGCACGACGCCCCCAGCGGTTGCCGATGCGCTCGCCGAGCACCTCGGGCAGGCTCTTGCCCGTGACCACGCCGAGCTTGGCCGACAGGTACTGGATGAGCCACGCCATGACGTTGCCGATCACCACGACCCACACGAGCAGGTAGCCGTACTTGGCCCCGGCCGTCATGTTGCTCGCGACGTTGCCCGGGTCGAGGTAGGCGACGCCCGCCACGAGTGCGGGCCCGATCAGCCACGCGAGGCGAGGGGCGGATGCCGCGAGGCGGCCGCCCGCGGCATCCGTCGCCGTGTCGTCGGTCGGCTGGGGCTGCGGCTGGGGTCGCGTCGGGGTCGTCTCGTCGTCGAGCGTTTTCGGCATACCGAAACATTAGCAATATTTAGGCATACCGAAAAGTGTCGTCCGACGGCGCGTCGGCCTGCGCGGGTAGCGTTGGCGCGTGACCGAACACCAGGGCGCGGACCGGCCGGAGCGCGAGCTCCCCGAGCCCGAGCACCCAGAGCCCACCCTGCCGCACGGCGTGCCGCCGTGGCCCGGAGGTCGCGGCGAGTGGCCCGACGAGCCGCACTACGACCCCGACCTGCTCGAACACGGCGACACCCGCAACGTGATCGACCGGTACCGGTACTGGCGCATGGACGCGATCGTCGCCGACCTCGACCTGCACCGGCATCCGTTCCACGTCGCGATCGAGAACTGGCAGCACGACATGAACATCGGCTCGATCGTGCGCACGGCCAACGCGTTCGCCGCCGAGACCGTGCACATCATCGGCCGCCGCCGCTGGAACAAGCGCGGCGCCATGGTCACCGACCGCTATCAGCACGTGCTGCACCATCCGGATGTCGCCGACTTCGTCGACTGGGCTCGCGCGAACGACCTGCCGATCATCGCGGTCGACAACGTCGAGGGCTCCGAGCCGGTCGACGCGGTCGAGCTGCCCGAGCGGTGCGTGCTGCTCTTCGGACAGGAGGGGCCGGGGCTGAGCGACGAGGCCATCGCGGCCTCCGACCGGGTCGTCGAGATCACGCAGTACGGTTCGACGCGCTCGATCAACGCGAGCGCCGCGGCCGCGATCGTCATGCACGAGTGGGTGCGCAGGTACGCACGGCGCTGATGACGGCGACCCTGCGCTGAGCTCCGGCCGAGCCCGCGGCCGAACTCCGGATGAGCCCCGCGCTGGACGGCGTGTCGCTCGTCGGGAGCGGCGTGTCGGGCGCGGCATCCGGAGAACGGCCCGTGTCCTGCGCGTCAGACCGCCCCGAGGAGACCCTCCCGGCGGAAATCGGCCGCCTGCAGCACGCTCCACGGGCTGAGCAGGAACGGCGCGAACTCGGCCGTCGTGAGGAACTCGCCAGGCTCGACCCAGGCCCATGACATGACCTCGTCGGGGTCGGGCGCGAGCTCGGTCGGCAGCTCGGCGAAGAACACCGGGCACACCTCGTTCTCGACCATGCCGCTCGCGTCGACGGCGCGGTAGCGGAACCCGGGCAGCACCGGCCGGATGTCGCGGGGCTCGACACCGAGCTCCGAGCGCACGCGGCGGGCGACCGCATCCGACGGATCTTCACCGGGCTGCGGATGCCCGCAGCAGGCGTTGGTCCAGACACCGGGCCAGGTGCGCTTCGCGAGGGCGCGGCGGGTCAGCAGCATCCGTCCCTCTGTATCGAAGCCGTAGCACGAGAAGGCGAGGTGCAGCGGGGTGTCGAGACCGTGCACGCGGGCCTTGTCGAACGTGCCGATCGGCGTGCCGTCGTCGTCGAGCAGCACGACCTGTTCGACGGCTGCCTCGGCCAGGGCTGCGCCCGTCACCGCGCCCGCCGACGGTCCCACTTCGACTGCCGATGCCGCGCCCGCCGTCGCTCCGTTCATGACGCCGCCGCGGGCTCGGGCACGCGGGCGGCCTGGAGCACGAGGTCGCGCACGCGGGCCGCCGGCACGAGGTCGGGCGCCGTGTCCCAGAAGGGCAGCCCGGCATCCGAGCAGATGAGCAGCGGGGTGTCGGCGTCGTGCTCCGGCAGGCGCCCGTGGCTGCCGCGCACGTGCGTCGCATCGAGCGGCACGACCTTCATCGAGTACCGCAGGCCGAGCTTCTTGCGTACGAGCCCGAGCCCCGCACGCGCCTTCGCGAACCGGTCGGCGGGGTCGAAGAACAGTTCGGCGGGGTCGTAGCCGGGCTTCTTGTGGATGTCGACCCCGCGCGCGAAGTCGGGCGCATGCTCGTCGTCGAGCCAGTAGTAGTAGGTGAACCAGGCACCGGGTTCGGCGACGACCACGAGTTCTCCCGAGCGGGCGTGGTCGAGGCCGTAGCGCGCCTGAGCCGCCCGATCGAGCACCTCGTCGACGCCGTCGAGACCCGCGAGCAGGTCGCGCACGCGCGGCACGTCGGACGGGTCGGCCACGTAGACGTGGGCGACCTGGTGGTCGGCGACCGCGAACGCGCGCGAGGTCATCGGGTCGAGCAGCTCGCGGCCCTGCTGGGTGTGCACCTCGAGCAGTCCGGCACGGCGCAGCGCGCGGTTGACGTCGACGGGCCGGTCGACGGGCGCGATGCCGTACTCGGCGACCGCGACGACGGTCGCGCCGGCCGCGATCGCGTCGTCGAGCAGCGGCGCGAGCACGGCGTCGAGCTCGGCGGCGGCGCGATCGGCCTCCGGCGAGTCGGGGCCGAAGCGCTGCAGGTCGTAGTCGAGGTGCGGCAGGTACGACATCACCAGGTCGGAGGCCTCGTCGCGAAGCACCGACCGGGTCGCTTCGACCATCCACCGTGTCGAGGCGATCGAGGCGGTGGGCCCCCAGTACTGGAACAGCGGGAACGCACCGTGCTCGCCGACGAGCCGGTCGTGCAGCGCGGGCGGCCGCGTGTAGGCGTCGGGCGACTTGCGGCCGTCGGCGTGGTAGATCGGGCGGGGCGTGACCGTCACGTCGGTGCTCGCCCCCATCGCATACCACCAGCCGACGTTCGCGGTCGTGAAGCCCGGCTCGCGCAGGCGCGCGGTCTCCCACACCTTCTCGCCCTCGACGAGCGCGTTGTGCTGGCGCCAGAGGTTCACCTCGCCGATGTCGCGGTGGTACCAGCCGTTGCCGACGATGCCGTGCTGTGCGGGCGCGAGCCCGGTGAGCATGGTCGACTGCACGCTGCACGTCACGGCCGGCAGCACGGTTCCGAGCCGGGTGCTCGCCCCGGCCGAGGCGAGGGCGCGAAGCCGCGGCATGTGCGACAGGGCGCGTGACGTGAGCCCGACGATGTCGAGCAGCAGCACCCGGGTCACGAGGCCACGACCTCGGCGACGGATGCCGCGGCGCGGCCGGTCCCGGCCGTCTCGGCCGATCGCAGGTCGGCGTCGTCGCCGAGCAGCTCGGCCCGAGCCCACCGCAGCTCGGAGGCGATGCCCTCGACGAGGTCGCCCGCACCGCCGGGAAGCACCGTCCACGTGTACGTCTCGACGTCGAGGTGCGCGCCGTCGCCGTCGGGCAGCTCTCGCACCGCGGCGACGGCGCGACGCAGCACGTCGGTCGTCGACGACAGCGGCGTCTCGGGCTCGAGGTGCAGCGGCACGTGGAAGTGCACGCGCCATGGCCCGTCGGTGCGCAGCCCGTCGGTCTCGTCGAGCGCGTCGGGCAGGTCGTCGACGCGGATCACCGCGCCGTCGGGCGCGAGCGCGCGCGTCTGGTGCAGGTAGCGCGGCTCCGCGAACGCGGCGAGGGCCTCGCGTGCGGCCGGCTCGGCCGGGTCTGCGATGTGCAGGGCCGCAGAGGCCTGCACCTTCGGGATCCGGATGCCGGCGGCGCCCACCCGGCGCACGGTCTCGGTCGGGTCGGCGAACGAGGTCGCCAGATGGCACGTGTCGAGGCAGATCCCGACGAACTCGGGGTCGATGCGGCCGAGCGCGGTCGGCCCGAGGCGCGGGGCGAGCCATCCGATGATGTCGTCGACGGTGTCGAGCACGCACCCGGGCTCGGGTTCGATCGCGAGGCGGATGGTGCGGCCGGTGCGGTCGCGCAGCTCGCGCAGCTCGGCCGAGACGTGCGAGAGGGCGGCCGTGGCGAGGTCGTCCTCTGCCGGAGTCCACGGGAACCGCCATCCGAGCGGCAGCGTCGAGATGCTGCCGTCGGCGCCCTCGGGCAGCAGGTCGGCGAGCACCCGGGCGCAGTCGAGCGTGAACTCGGCGCGCCGGGGGTCGGTCCAGTCGGGGCGGTACACGTCGAGCTTCACGACCTCGGCGTGGAACGAGGTGAACGGGAACGCGTTGATCGTGCGCACCTCGAGTCCCTCGGTCTCGAGCCCGGCGCGCAGGCGGTCGCGTGCGGCGGAGTCCGTCGCGAGCCGGTGCGCGAGCGGCGCGGGGAGCCAGAGGCCGACGCCGAGCCGGTCGAGGCCCGCGGCGCGGCGAGCCGGGCCGGCGTAGCGCGAGAGCTGGTCGAGCACGCCGTCGAGGTCCTCCGCCGGGTGCACGTTGGTGCAGTATGAGAGCTCCATCAGGCCGGCACCCCCCGCAGCACGGAGTTGCCCTCGAAGGTCGACGACACCGGCCCTGCGGCATCCGTCGCCCCGGCATCGCCCGCGCCCTCGAACCCGGGCACGGCGTCGAGGTTCAGCCGCCCGCTCTGCCCGTAGAACTCGACGGGGTTGCGCCAGAGCACGAGGTCGACGTCGTCGTCGGTGAAGCCCGCGTCGAGCATGGCGTGCGCCGTCGCGAGGGTCTTCAGCGGATCGGAGTGGCCCCAGTCGGCGGCGCTGTTCGCCAGCATCCGCTCGGTGCCGTACTCCCTCAGGATCGCGACGAACCGGTGCTCGTCCATCTTGGTGTCGGGGTAGATCGAGAAGCCCATCCAGCACCCGCTGTCGGCGACATCCGCCACCGTCGTTTCATTCAGGTGGTCGACGACGACCATGCCGGGGGCGAGGCCGGACTCGCGCACGACGTCGAGCGTGCGCTTCGTACCGGCGGCCTTGTCGCGGTGCGGCGTGTGCACGAGGGCGGGCAGGCCGTGCTTCAGCGCGAGCTCGAGGTGGCGGGCGAAGACCTCGTCCTCCTCTGGCGTCATCGAGTCGTAGCCCGTCTCGCCGACGGCCACGACGCCGTCCTTGGCGAGGTAGCGGGGCAGCACGTCGAGCACCTCGCGGCAGCGCGGGTCGTTCGCCTCCTTCGGGTTCAGGCCGATGGTCGCGTGATGGCGGATGCCGTACTGCGCGGCGCGGAACCGCTCCCACCCGATCAGCGCGTCGAAGTAGTCGGTGTAGCTGCCCACGTTCGTGCGCGGCTGGCCGAGCCAGAACGACGGCTCGACGAGCGCGCGCACGCCCGCGTCGTACATGGCGCGGTAGTCGGTCGTGGTGCGCGAGGTCATGTGGATGTGCGGGTCGAAGATGCGCATGTCAGTCCTCCGTAGGGTCGGTGGTGTTCGAGGTCTCGTGCCCGGCGGCGAGCCGGGTCATGTCGTCGGTCACGTCTCGTGATGCCGCGCGGCGCTCGGCGACGAGACCGGCCGCCATCCGGGCGACCTCGGCGTCGGCACGTCGGTCGAGCCCCGCGACGGCATCGAGCGGGATGCCCATGAACAGCGCCTTCAGCACGCCGTGGCGCCACGAGTGCTGGTCCAGGTGCGCGGCGGCGAACGGGCCGAGCGCGGCGGCGACCAGGCGGGGGTCGTTGCTGCGCAGCGCCTCTGCGACCAGGCCCAGACCGGTCGCGACGACGGGGTCGAGGCCCGCGGATGTCTCGGGCTGCGAGCCCGCGGCATCCGATCCGTCCGTGGCGATCGCCCCGCCCGACTGCGCTCCGTTGAGGCCGCGCAGCACGCCGCGCTGCTCGGCGTCGTCGCCGTACCGGTACAGGTCGGCGAGCTCGGTCGCGGCATCCGCGGACGGAAGGGCGCGCAGCAGCGCGGCGACGAGCGACTCGCGCGCGACGTCGTCGGAGGTGCCGATCGTGAGGCCGAGCGGGTCGGCCTCGGGCGAGAGCGGGGCGCGCCCCACCTCGCGCCCGGCTGCGGGGAACAGCTCGGCGATGCGGTCGGGCTCGTCGGCGATCAGCCGGACGGCCTCTGCGGTCCACGGGTGGGTCATCGTGCCTCCCAGGCGTCTCGGAGTGCGGTCATCGATCGGGCGGCGACGCCGGGGGCGTCGTATGCGTGGCGGGGGAGCTCGACCGCCGCGAGCCCGCGGTAGTCGAGTTCGTCGAGGGTGCGCAGGGCCGCGGCGAGGTCCAGCGAGCCGTGTCCGAACTCGAGGTGCTCGTGCGCGGCGGGCAGCATGTCGTCGACCTGCACGTTGCGCAGCAGCGGGCCGGCCGCCCGCAGGGCGCCGACCACGCCGTCGGGCTCCACGACCACGCAGTGGCCGAGGTCGACCGTCAGGCCGAGCGCAGGCGGGTCGCCGAGGTCGGCGCGGAGCGCGAGCGCATCGGCGACGGTCTCGACGAGCATGCCCGGCTCGGGCTCGAACGCGAGCGGCACGCCCGCCTCCGCCGCCCGGTCGACGAGCCCGTCGAGTCGGTCGCGCAGCCGGTCGTGCGCCTCGTCGGGCTCGACGCCGGCGGGCAGGGTGCCCGACCACAGCGAGACGCAGTCGGCGCCGAGGATCGCGCCCAGGTCGATCGCCCGCCGCAGGAAGAGCTCACGCAGGCCGGGTTCGTCGTCGAGGAGGTTCGGCCGGTGCTTGCGGAACGGGTCGAGCAGGTACCGCGTGCCCGTCTCGACGACGACCCGCCAGCCGAGCTCGTCGAGACGGCGGCGCAGCCGTGCCGCCGTGCGGTCGGCGTCGCTCGCGAACGGGTCGAGGTGCGGGTGACCGAGGGTCAGGGCGAGGCCCCGGTACCCGAGCGCGTCGAGCACGGTGATCGCGTCGTCGAGCGGGTGGTCCGAGAAGCCGTTCGTGCCGTAGCCGAGCGCGAAGCGGGCGCCGGGCAGGGCGTCCTCGGCAGCGGGCCGGGCGCCGGTCGTGGGTGCGGTCATCACGTCGCTCACGTGATCTCCCCGCGCCTGCCGCGCCGCGCGCGCATCCGGATCGTCGCGTGCACCGCCATCAGGCCCGTCGCGACCGCGATGCCGCCGGCCCTCGCGACGAGCGCGGCCTGCAGCGGGACGACCGAGCCGATGCCCGCACGCGTCGCGTCGCGGACCTTCGTCGGCGACGGCTCCTCGAGCGCCGCGAGCTGACCGGGGAGCGCGGCGGCGAGGTACGCGGCGGAGCCCAGGGCGCCGCCGATGCGCGAGGCGGGCGCCTGCGCCTGTGCAGCGGGTGCCGACCCGGCCGCCGCGTCCACTGCGGCGGCCGCGGCGCCGGTCGCGACGAGCGCGATCCCGGCGTCCGCCCCGGTGCCGCCGTGCACCTCGCCCCGCGAGAGAGCGGTCACGCCGAGCGTGTGCACCGCGATCGCGAGCGCGGCGGGCAGCGCGCGCGGCGAGCCGCCCGCACCCATGAGCACGTCGAGCCCCCGGCAGGCGGCCATCGCGAGCGGGCCTGCGGCCGTGGGCTTGGCGACGACGTCGTACGCGACGACGGATGCCGCGAGCGGCACGGCGACTGCGAGCCCGCGTCGTCCGCCACCGGCCGCGGCCAGCGCGAGGCCGATCGCTCCGAGGCCTGCGGCCACCGCGAGGGCGCGCCGCGGGCTGATGCGTCCAGACGGGATCGGGCGTTCGGGCCGTTCGGCGGCGTCGACCCCCCGATCGGCCCAGTCGTTCAAGGCCATGCCGCCGCTGTAGATCGCGACCGATGCGAGCGGCAGCAGCCATCCGCGCCCGCGGAAGCCGCCGGCAGCGGCCTGGGCGCCGACCGCGGTGTCGCCGAGCACCGTGAGCGCCGCCGGGGCCCGCACGAGTTCGAGCAGGTCCGAGGTCGTCGTCACCGGGTCGCGCCGATCGGCACGGGGTCTGCGTCGGCCTCGCGTGCCGCCGGAGCAGGCACCGGGGCTGCGGCCGCGACCTGCTCGCCGAGGTCCGACGTCCACGAGCGCAGCGCCGCGACCTGATCGGCGAACGCGTGCACGTCGCTGCCCCACGGGTCCTTGAAGAAGCAGCCGAGGGCCGGCACGACGCCCCGCACTCCGGCCGCCCCTGCGAGCGACAGCAGGCGCGCGAGGTCGATCACGAGCGGTGCGGCGAGCATCGAGTCGTAGGCCGTCCACGTGGTCTGCAGCGTGATGCGGCTCGAGAGGAAACCCTCGGCGTGCACGTGGTCCCACGCGGTCTTCACGTCGCCGAGGTCGGGCACGTTGTCGATGTGCAGCGGTGCGACGACGTGGTCGCCGACGAGGCTCTGCAGGCCTCGGGTCTTCGACGCGAGCTTGCTGCGCACGGCTTCGGGGTCGGCGAGCGTCTGCCCGTCGCCGCCGCCGAGCAGGTTCGCGCCGGCCCACGAGAGCACGTGCATGCCGCGCTCGACGAACATGGGCGCGAGCACCGTGCGCAGCAGGGTCTCGCCGGTCTTGCCGTCCTGACCGGCGAAGGGGATGCGCGACTGGGCGATCGCGCGGAGCGCGGGCAGCGCGAGCCCGGCCGACGGGGTGAAGCAGGCGTAGGCCGCCCCGGCCTCGACGGCGGCGAGCCCCGCGAGCGAGCTGGCGGGCAGCACTGCTCGGTCGGGATCGGCGAGCGCCGCGGCGAGCAGTTCGGTGTCGTGGAACTCCGGGCGGTCGGCGGGAAGCGGCTCGGTCGACGAGACGTCGACGACCGTCACGTGCGCGAGCCCGTGACGCTCGCGGAAGGCGATGATGTCGGCCGCGAGCCGGGCGATGACGTCGGCCTGGCGGGCGTCGGCGTCCGAGACGGCCGGGCGGATCTCGGCGTCCGTGGCGTCGAGTTCCGCGCGCACGGCGGCGACGATCGCGGCGGGGATCATGCCGGACGCGGCGAGTTGCTCGGCCCGCTGTCCGAGCGGCACGGCGCTCACGTCGTGGCCGCCGATCACGATCTCGTCGAAGCCGGGCAGCGGCACCTCGGCGAAGCCGGCGCCGGCCGTCGTGCAGCCGGTGGGCGGGGCGATGCCCGCGGCGAGGGCGTGCACGCCGACGGCGACGGTGGTCGCGACCGAGCCGCGTGCGCCGATCAGCCAGAGTCCGACGCGGCCCCGATTCCAGGGGCTCGTCGTGTCGGTGTCGTGCGGGGTGGAAGTGTGCTCCACGTCGGTCTCCTTCGATCTGTGGTCGGTTCTGGTGGTCGTGTGGTCGTGCGGTCGTGCGCGGGGGCGGGCCGAGCGCGTCGGGCGGGCCGGCCCGGACGCCGCCCGGCACCTCAGCTCGTGCGGTGGCGGAGCCCCCGTGCGAGCCCGGCGAGGTACTCGGCGAGCGGGTGCGGCAGCTCTGCACGGGCGATGCGGATGCCGCGGTCGAGATGCGCCTCGATGAGTTCGTGCACGGTCGCGCGGGCGCCCGTGGCGGTGACGATCGCGCGGACCCGGCGGGCATCGTCGTCGGTGGCATCCGGTGAGCCGAGGCTCTGCACGATGCTCGTGCGGTCGACGACGTCGGCGCGCTCGAGCGCGAGCCGGATGTGCTCGGTGCGCTTGCCGTCGCGCAGGTCGGAGAGGGCCGACTTTCCAGTGGTCGCGGGGTCGCCGAACAGGCCGAGGTCGTCGTCGCCGAGCTGGTAGGCGATGCCGAGTGCCGTGCCGACGCGCTCGACGGCGTCGGTGGTGGCCGGACCGTCGGCGCCGGCCGCGATCGCGCCGAGCTGCAACGGGAGCGTGACGCTGTAGGCGGCCGTCTTCAGGCGGGCGACGAGGAGCGGCCGACTCCGCTCGGGCGGCAGGCTCTCGCTGCGCACGTCGAGCAGCTCGCCTGCGATGGTCTGCTCGACGGCGTCGAGCGCGAGGGCGGCGCTGCGCAACCGCACGGAGTCCGGTGCCGGCGCGGTGATGAGGGCGAGCACCGCCGCGTTGAGCGCGAGGTCGCCCGCCAGGAGGCCGGACGCCTCGCCCTGTCGGGTGGCGGCCGCGTCGTCGAGTCCGGTGGCGCGTGCGGCCGCCTCGGCACGGCCGATGACGTTCGGTCGCCCGTGCCGCACCCGGTCGCCGTCGATGACGTCGTCGTGGGCGCACAGCGCGAGGTGCACGAGCTGCACGGCGCCTGCGACGCGTCGCACCAGGGCGAGGTCGGTGCCGCCGTGCGAGAGGTAGGCGGCCGCGACGAGTCGGGGCCGCAGGAACTTGCCGCCGTCGGCGGCCTGGGCGGCGGCGACGAGCTCGGCCATCTCGGGGCCCGCCGGCGCGGTGCGTCGCCCGACCTCGGCCCAGAGCGAACCTGCGAGGTGCGCGGGCTCGCCGATCGCGTCGTCGATGCGGGCCGGGAGGTCGGCGGCGAGGCCGACCGCGGAGCCGTGCTCGATGCCGATGGCGGGGCTCGTCTCGGTGGCGGCAGCGACCGGGGCGGGGAGCATGCGGACCTCCGTCATCGTCGACCGGGTGTGGATTCCGGCGGGATGCCGGGCCGGGTCGCGGCGGCGAAGAGGACCTGAATCCTGCTCGGTTTCGCCACTGTGCGACCGTATGTGCAGGCTACTTCGCACAAAGTAGCGAAGTCAATCATCGACTTTTGCATGACGTGCATACACAAGTGACGGATGCCGAGGCTCGCCGTCGCACTGGCGATCGCCCGTCCCGGCGGGGGCCAGACTGGTGCGGTGCCCGTCGTCGACAACGCCATCTACCGGGACGGCCTGCGGGTCGCCACCCCCGAATCGCTCGAGGAGACCTTCGAGACCCGCGAGGTGCACGGCGGCTTCGCCTGGATCGGCCTCTACCGGCCGACCGACGCCGAACTCGACGCGCTCGCCGCGGAGTTCGGGCTGCATCCGCTCGCCGTGGAGGACACCCGGAAGGGCCACCAGCGGGCGAAGCTCGAGCGCTACGGCGACACGCTCTTCGTGGTGCTGCGGCCTGCGCGCTACCTCGACGACGTCGAGCAGGTCGAGTTCGGCGAGCTGCACGTGTTCATCGGCCCCGACTTCGCCATCACGATCCGCCACGCCGAGGCGCCCGACCTCGCGAGGGTGCGCCGCCGGCTCGAATCCTCGCCCGAGCTGCTCGCGAAGGGGCCTGAGGCGGTGCTCTACGCCGTGCTCGACGAGGTGGTCGACGAGTACGCGCCTGTCGACGCCGGGCTCGAGAACGACATCGACGAGATCGAGGAGCAGCTGTTCTCGGGCGACCCCGAGGTCACCAGGCGCATCTACGACCTCGCGAGCGAGGTCATGGAGTTCCAGCGCGCGACCAAGCCCCTCATCGGCATCTTCGATGCGCTCGAGCGGGGCTTCGACAAGTACGGCATCGACCTCGAGCTGCAGCGCTACCTGCGCGACGTGAAGGATCACGTCATCCGCATCGTCGAGCGGGGCGACACGTTCCGCCAGCTGCTCCAGAATGCGCTGCAGGTGCACTCGACGCTCGTCGCGCAGCGCCAGAACGAGGAGACGAAGACGCTCTCCGAGGCGGCCGTCGCGCAGAGCGAGCAGGCCAAGAAGGTCTCGAGCTGGGCGGCCATCATCTTCGCGCCGACCCTCGTCGCCGGCATCTACGGCATGAACTTCACGCACATGCCCGAGCTCGACAAGCCGTGGGGCTACCCGTTCGCGCTCGCGGCCATGATCGCCTTCGCCGCGGTGCTCTACGGGCTCTTCAAGCGCAAGGGCTGGCTCTAGCGCGCTCCGGTGAGCGGATGTCGCGGCCGGCCGTCGATCGCCTGCCGACGACCCGGCGTCAGCGCGGCTCGCCGGCCGGTAGGCCGAGTGCGGGCAGGATCACGCCGTCGATGATCGAGAGCAGGAACTCCCGGTCGACGGGCTTGCGCAGGAGCATGAGCCGGTACGAGGCCATCGAGGCGCTCACGACGGACAGGGTCTCGAGGTCGTGCTCTCCCGTGATCTCGCCGCGGTCGACCGCGCGCTGGAACAGCAGGCGGTTGACCTTCGCCCGCGGCTCGACGAGGGTCGCGTAGGCCGTGTCGGCCAGTTCGGGGGAGCGCGAGAGCATCGACGCGAGGCCGGCCATGATCTGCAGCTTCTTCTCGGCCTCGGCGATCGACCGCGGCTTGATGAGGGCGACGAGGTCGCCTCGCAGGGTTCCGGTGTCGGGCAGCGGCGCCTCGACGTCGCCTCGCTTCATGCAGGCGACGGCGTCGAGCACGAGCTCGGCCTTCGACGGCCAGCGGCGGTAGAGCGTGGCCTTGCCGGCCTTCGCCCGCGCTGCGACCATCTCGATGGTCATGCCCTCGTAGCCGGTCTCGGCGAGCACTTCGATGGCCGCGTCGAGGATCTCGGGGTCACGGGAGTGGTCGCGCTTGCGCCCGAGGCGCGGGGCGCCGGGGGCTTGGGCGCCGACCGTCTCGGCGGGGAGGTCGAGCTGCGTCATTGCGGCTATCCCATCTCGTGCATCGTGGACGTGCGAGGTCGGCACGCAGTACGAGAACAGCATAGTTCAGGAACTGTTCATATCCGAAACTTAACGGTTTCGGAACGCGTGAGTTCCGTATATAGTCTCCGTCATGACCAACGCAACCTCCGCTCAGGCGCACGCGGCGCCGCCGGTTCCGGCGCCTTCATCCCGCCGCTGGTGGACCCTCACCGTGGTGGGGCTCGCCCAGCTCATGGTCGTCCTCGACTCGACCGTGGTGAACATCGCCCTGCCCGCCGCTCAGGCCGATCTCGGCTTCACCGACGGCCAGCGCCAGTGGATCATCACCGCCTACTCCCTCGCCTTCGGCAGCCTGCTGCTGCTCGGCGGTCGGCTCTCCGACCTCATCGGCCGCAAGCGCACGTTCATCATCGGACTCGTCGGCTTCGCCGCGGCATCCGCGCTGGGCGGTGCTGCGGGCACGTTCGAGCTGCTCGTCGGCGCCCGTGCGCTGCAGGGTGCGTTCGGTGCGCTGCTCGCCCCGACGGCCCTCGCCGTGCTGACGACCACCTTCGTGATCCCGAAGGAGCGTGCGCGCGCGTTCGGCGTGTTCGGCGCGATCGCCGGAGCCGGCGGCGCGGTTGGCCTGCTGCTCGGCGGCGTGCTGACCGAGAACTTCGACTGGCGCTGGAACCTCTACATCAACGTCTTCATCGCCGCCGTCGCGATCGTCGGGGCCCTCGTCTTCGTGACGAACGCGAAGCGCGTCGGACCGCGTCCGAAGCTCGACATCCCCGGAACGCTCCTGGTCTCCGCCGCGCTCTTCTCGCTGGTCTACGGCTTCTCGAACGCCGAGTCCGAGGGGTGGGACTCGCCGCTCACGTGGGGGTTCCTCGCGGCATCCGGAGTGCTCCTGATCGCCTTCGTGCTCTGGCAGCGCCGCGCGAGCCACCCCCTGCTGCCGCTGTCGATCGTGCTCGACCGCAACCGCGGGGCCGCGTACGCCTCGGTGCTCATCGCCGGCGCGGGCATGTTCGGCATCTTCCTGTTCGTCACGTACTACCTGCAGGCCTCGCTCGGCTACTCGCCGATCCAGACCGGCCTCGCGTTCCTGCCGATGATCGGCATGCTCGTGCTCGCTGCGCAGCTCTCGACGAACCTGTTCGTGCCGCGCTTCGGGCCGAAGATCATGGTGCCGTTCGGCATGCTGCTCGGCGCGACGGGCATGGTCTCCCTGACCCGCCTCGGGCTCGACAGCACCTATGCCGCCGACGTGCTGCCGCCGCTGCTGATCCTCGGCTTCGCGATGGGGTCGATCATGCCGGCGTCGATGCAGACCGCGACGCTCGGCGTCGACCGCAGGTTCGCAGGGGTCGCCTCGGCGATGGTCAACACGAGCCAGCAGGTCGGCGGTTCGATCGGCACCGCGCTGCTCAACACCCTCGCCGCGACCGCGGCGACCGACTACCTCGCCGCGCACCTGCCCACGACCCCGGCGATCGCGGCCGAGGCGGCCGTGCACAGCTACGCGGTCGCGTACTGGTGGGGCGCCGGCTTCTTCGCCTTCGGCGCGGTGCTCGCCGCATTGCTGTTCCGTCGTCGCGGCCACGGCCTGTCGCTCTCGCACACCGCGCAGCCGGCGGATGCCGCGGCGACCGCTGACTCGCCCGAACCCGCGATCGTCGGCTGACCGCCGCGTCGGGTTCGTGCGGCTCGGCGCCGCGCCGGCGCAGAAACGTTGCACAACCGGGATCGGAGTCCGTCCGATCCCGGTTGTGCGTTCGCCCGCGCGAGCGCAACATGAACGCATGCGAAAGCGCGTCGGGTCGTGGCTCTCCGGATTCACCGGCGGAGAGATCGCCGGTGTCGCGATCATCGTCGTGGCCGCGCTCGCCCTGGTCGTGGCCGTCGCGCTCTACGCCTCGGGGGATCAGTCGGCACGCCTCGGACTGCTCGGCGCCTTCGCGCTCGGCACGACGGGCTTCGGCACGCTCGCCGCAGGTCGCGAGGCCCGGCGCCGACGCGACGAGCGGGCTGCCGCGGCGGCCGGCGTGGGCGCGTCGGAACGCTAGCGCGGCGTGTCGCCCAGGTCGTGGTCTCGACCTCTAGCCGCGGCATCCGATCGCGGTTACCGTTGGGCCATGACTGAGATCACCGATGATCTGCCCGCCCGTCTGCTGCACGAGGAGCACGCCGGATGGAGGGCGATCCTCGACGGTCGCGGAGGCGAGCACTACCAACGCGCCATGACGCGCGATGCGCTCATGGTGGTCGAGGGGGCCACGCTCGGTCGCGACGAGATCCTCGCGCGGTTCCGCGCCACGCCTCCGTGGGAGTCCTACGAACTGCACGAGCCCGCCGTGATCCGGCTCGGCGACCGGGCCGGCATGGTGGTCTACCGTGCCGTCGCCAAGCGCGGCGACGATGTCGCGAACCTCCGCATGTCGACGACCTACCTCTACGACGACGGCGCCTGGCACGTGGCGGCCCACCAGCAGACGCCCGCCTAGGGGTCGACTGCACGACTCGCACCGAAGAGGGGCGGATGCCGCGGCATCCGCCCCTCGTGCTGCGTGAGGTGAGCGGTGCCGGTGCCTCAGCCGACCGTGTGGAGCAGGCGCGCGACCACCCGGTCGTAGTGGTCGTCGCTGCCGTACCGCTGCATCTCGGCGGCGACCGCTGCGGTGCGGGGCAGCCCGGGCGCCGTGGCGGCGAAGAGGCGCGCCATGCTCGAGGCGGCGTCGGGCTCGCTGCGTGAGATCGCGAACGACGCCCAGCCGTAGTTGAGCGCGAGGATGCCGCTGAACACCGCGACCGCGTCGTCGCCGGTGATACCGGCACGATCGAGGATCGCGAGGGCGTGCTCGCCGATCGGGAAGGCGTTGGGCCCGGGGAGCGGGTGCGCGACGAGCGGCGCGACCGCCCAGGGGTGTGCGAGCAGCAGCGCGAGATGGCGGTGCGCGAAGTCGTCGAGATCGGCGCGCGGATCACCCGACCCGTCGGATCCGTCGCCGAACTCGATGCGACCGAGCACGCGGTCGAGCAGGGCGTCGACGAGGTCGTCCTTCGTCGCGAAGTAGCGGTAGAGCGCCATGGGCGACGCCCCGAGCTCGTCGGCGACCGCGCGCATCGTCAACGCCGCGAAGCCTCCGGCGGCGACCGCCTCCGCGGCGTCGAGGATCTCGACCTCGGTGAGGGAGTTGCGGCGCCGCCGTGCGCGCGGGGCGGTGGGGTCGGTCATCCGGGCTCCTCGATGCCGTGCGTCTCGAACTGTTGCGTACATCGTACATTATGCGCTAACGTACGACGTACGCAACGCTGATCGGAGTACCCCATGTCCCTCCTCCGCTGGATCCCCACGTTCCTCGCTTTTCCGCTCGGCGGGCTGCTCGCGATGCTCGCCGTCGGCTCGGTGACCGATCCGCTCACGGCGCTCGCTGCCGGTGCGATCGCCGGTGCGATCCTCGGCGGCGCGCAGTGGCTGGCGCTCGGCCGTGCCGTCGACCGGCGCTGGCTCGTCGCGACGCTGCTCGCGTTCGGCGGCGGTGCGGCGCTGTCGGCCGCCTTGTTCGGCCCGCCCGCCGCGCTCGCGGCTGCCGCGCTCACGGGTCTCGTGACCGGGTTGCTCGTGGGCGGTGCGCAGGCGATCGCACTCGGCATGCGGCTTCGCGTCGGCGCGCTCTGGGCGGCCGTGGTCTCGCTCTCGTGGGCGGCGGCATGGGCGATCACGTCGTTCGTCATCGTCGACCTCGACCGAGGTCACGTCGTGTTCGGTTCGAGCGGGGCGATCGTCGCGACCGTGCTCACCGGGCTGGCGCTCCGGCGGATCCTCGGGCCGCGCCCGAAGCTGCGCGACGCGCACCTGAGCGGGGCGCAGGAGCTGGCGAGCAAGACGCAGCCGCCCCGGCAGTCGCTCACGAACGACCTCGCAGCGACGGAGGCCTGAGCGTCATGCGCATCGCCACCGGCATCCTGCTGATCGTGCTCCCGATCGCGTTCAACGTCGCGTTCGCGGCCCTCGCCGCACGGTTCTCGTACCCGGACATCCTGCGCAGGCCCACGCGCGAGGTGCTCGAGCGCTTCCGCGCGGGCGGGTCGTCGCTCGTGCTCCTCTGGTGGGCCTTCGCGATGACGGCCGTGCTCCTGGCCCCGGCGGCGGTGCTCGTCGCGGGTGCGCTGACCGGTGCCGACGCGACGCTCGTCGCGACCGGGCTCGTCGTCGGGGTGCTCGCGGCCGCAGTGCAGTTCCTGGGGCTCGTGCGCTGGCCCTTCCTCGTGCCCTACCTCGCGAGGGAGAGCGCCGACCCAGAGACATCGCCCGCGCGCCGTGAGGCGATCGAGATCGTGTTCCAGTCGTTCAACCGATACCTCGGGGTCGCGGTCGGCGAGCACCTCGGCTACCTCTTCAGCGGTGCGTGGACGATCCTCGTCGGCGTCGCCATCGTGCAGTCCGCGGCCGTGCCGTGGTGGATCGGAGTCGCCGGCATCCTCATCGGCGCCGTGCTGGCGCTCTGCTCGCTCGAGTTCGTCGGCGGCTTCGAGGAGCACGGGTGGCGGCTCGCGGGCGCGGTCACGCCGTTCGCCTACATCGCCTGGTCGCTCTGGCTGGTGGGCACCGGCGTCGCCTTGCTGTTCCCGCTCTGAGCCCGGCGGCCGTTCCCGCCCTGCGATCCTGGGCCTCCTGGGCCTCCTGGACCCCCTGGACCTCTCGACCCCTTCTGAGACGAAATGCCAGTTCCGCCTCATCGATTGAGGCGGAACTGGCATTGCGAATTCGAGATCAGGTGAGCGCGCGAGCGGCTCGTCCGGCGGGCTGGGCGGGCGCCGGTGGGTGCCTGCCTGGCCGACCGGCTCAGCCGATGAGGCTCGGCTGCAGGTCGCGCAGCGTGCGGAAGTGCGTCATGCGGGTCACGCCGATCGCGGCGAGCACGAGGGCGCCGAGCATCCAGGCGAGCAGCACGAGCCCGTCGGACGCGGCACGCCCGAGGTCGCCGCCGTACATGAACTGGCGCATCATGTCGACGACGTAGCCCATCGGTAGCACGTGGTGCAGCGCGGCGAGGGGTGCGGGCAGCGTCTGCCACGGGAAGGTGCCGCCGGCGGTCACGAGCTGCAGAACCATGAGCACGAGCCCGAGGAACTGCCCGACCGAGCCCAGCCACACGTTCAGCGCGAGGATGATCGCCGCATAGGTCGCCGACGCGAGCACCATGACTCCGAGCGTGCCGAGCGGATGCGTCATCGGGAACCCGAGCGTCACCGCGAGCACCGTGAACAGGCCGATCATCTGCACGGCGCCGAGGATGCCAGGGGTCAGCCAGCCGGCGAGCGTCACGCGGATCGGCGAGTGCAGGGCCGTGACGGCTCGCCGCGAGATCGGCTTCACGATGAGGAACAGCGCGTAGATGCCGATCCAGCCGGCCAGCGCCGCGAAGAACGGGGCGAGGCCCGCGCCGTAGTTGCCGGCCTCGGTGAGCGCGTCGGTCTCGAGCGAGACGGGGTCGGCGATGGTCTTCGCCTGCGCGTCTCGCGTGGCCTGGTCGGAGTCGGGAATCTGCGCGGCGCCGTCGGCGAGGCCCGACTGCAGGGTCTCGCCGCCGGTCTCGAGCTGTCCGAGCCCGTCGCCGAGCGTGCCGATGCCGTCGCGAAGCGTGGCGGCGCCGGATGCCGCGGCGGCCGCACCGGCGGCGGCGGCATCGGCCCCGTCGGCGGCGGTCGCCGCGCCGGCCGCGAGGTCCGCGCTGCCGTCGGCGACCTGAGCCGCTCCGTCGGCGAGCCGGTCGATCTGGCCGACGACCTCCTGCACGCGGTCGTTGCCGGTCGCGATGTCATCGGCGAGCGGGTCGAGCCGCGAGAGCACGTCGTCGATCGTGGCCTGGTCGACGCCCGCGGCGGCGAGTCGGGCCTGGATCTCCGCGCGGGCCTGCGGAACCGAGGCCGCGGCCTCGCCGACGGCCGAGCCGACCCGATCGGCGGAGGCCGCGAGCTGCGCGTTGCCGTCGGCGACCTGCTGGGCGCCGTCGGCGAGGGTCGCGCTGCCGTCGGCGAGCTGCCGGGTTCCTGACGCGAGCTGCTGCGTGCCGGATGCGAGCGCGGCGTTGCCGTCGGCGAGCTGCGTCGCGCCGTCGCCGAGCTGCGAGGCGCCGTCGATCGCAGTCGACGTGCCGTCGACGAGCTGCTGGGCGCCGTCGGCGGCCTCGACGAGCTTGCCGCGGATCGTCGAGATCGAGTCGAGCAGCAGCGAGGCCGCTTCGCGTCCGACCTGTTCGGCCACGGTCGTGCGGATGGTCTTCACGGCCTGCTCGCCGATCGTGCCGGCGAGGTAGCTGTTCGCGTCGCTCGTCTCGAGGATGATCTCGGCCTGCCGCGGCTCGTCGGTCTGGATCGAGGCGAGCGCCTCGCTGAAGTCGGCGGGCAGCGTGATGACGAAGTCGTACGTCGAGTCGGTGAGCCCATCGGCGGCCTGCTCGGCCGAGACCTCGTGCCAGTCGAACGTGCCGTCTGCGATGAGCTCGTCGGCGACCTCATCGCCCACGTTCCTCGCCGGCGAGTCCTCGGTCGCGGCGGTGCCCTCGTCTGCGACGACGAGTGCCACGGGCACCTCGTTCAGCTTCGCGTACGGGTCCTGATTGGCCCAGAGGTAGAGCCCGCCGTAGAGCACGGGCACGGCGACGAGCGCGATGAGGGCGATCACCGACATGCGGGTCGAGAACAGGCGCCGGAACTCGGCGGCGATCATCTGCGGGATCTTCACGCCAGGCCTCCTTCGGCGATCACGTCGTGCTCGGCGGACTCGTCGGGCTCGTCGCCCTGCATGCGCGCGAGCATCGTGTTGGCCGCGAGCGCGGCGGCCGACGCGTCGCCGGCGATCACGAGCACCGCGAAGCCGCGGTCGGCCAGCGAGCGCGCGAGGTCCCACCACTCGACCGGGTCGCCGCCGTGCCGGTCGGGCGCGACGATGACGAGTCCTTCGACGCCGTCGCGGAGGATCGCGAGCTCGGTCAGCAGGTGCAGCCGCTCGCGCGGGTCGACGTTCGAGATCGGGATGCGTGCGACATCCGTGAGCCCGAGGTCTGCGAGCCAGTTCGCGACGGCGATCGGGTTCGACGGGATGCCGGCGAACATGAGCTCCTCGGCGGCGACCCCCGCGACCGTGATGTCGGGCGCGGGATCGCTGACGCTCGGAGCGTCGACGAGGGCGACGCGACGGCGGATCGCCGCGGCATCCGTTCGATCGTCGATGGTGACCGCCCCCGAGTCGGGGCGCATGCGGCCTGCGGCGATGAGGCCGAGCACGGTGGGCCGCTGCTCGGTCTCGGCGCGGGCGAGGGTCGCCTGCCCGGATTCGTAGGCGACGGTCGTGGTCGGCAGCACGTGGGCGCGACGGCCCTTGGCGACGGCCTGCAGTTCGATCCTCATGCGAAGGCCTCCATGCTCAGTTCGGGTGCCGTGTCGATGAGGTCGCCGGCCTCGCGCCAGCCCAGGCCGGCGGTGCCGAGCACCGAGGCCATGACCAGCCGGTGGCCATCGGCGTCGGAGAGCGGGGCGACGGATGCCTCGAGCAGCACGGCGATGGCCGAACGCTCGATGAGGCGCGCCAGGGTCGAGGGGCGGATGTCGCCGCGCAGGCGCCCGTCGTCGACGCCTCGTGCGACGAGCTCGCCGAGGTGCTCGCGGAGCGGCGCGAGGGCGCCTGCGGCACGCTCGACGTGGGGTTCGCGCACGGCCATCGCCGCGAGGATGCGCACGTGGCCGACGGCCCGCCACAGCCGGGCGCCGAGCATCGCGATCGCGGTGGCGGCGTCGGGGTGATCGGTCTCCGCGGCGATCGCGTTGAGCCGCGTGGCGCCCGAGGCGATGAGGGCGTCGATGAGTTCGTCGCGGCCGGCGAAGTGGCCGTAGAGGGCGCGGCGGGAGAGGCCCGCGGCGCTCGCGATGGCCTCGAGGGAGGCGTCGGGGTTCTCGCTGAGCGCGGTGCTCGCGGCGGCGAGGAGGGCTTCACGGTTCGCGGCGGCATCCCGACGAGGAGCGCGGCGAACCTCGTCGGTGACGTTCGGCATCCCTCCATGGTACGAACTTGCACAGTGATGTGCAAGTTATGAGGAGGCCGCTACTGCAGCGCCGAAGTGAGTCGCGCGACCCCGTCGAAGAACGTGCGCGAGAGCGGCTCGCGGTTCCACTCCTCGAGCGTGAGCTCGCGCCCGGCGTCGCGGTAGCCCTGCTCGACCTCGCGCATGCCCGCCACGAACGACGCACCGCGCACCATGAGCGACACCTCGAAGTTCAGGTTGAAGGAGCGGATGTCCATGTTGCTCGACCCGATGACCGCGACGTCGTCGTCGATCGAGAGGTGCTTCGCGTGCAGGATGTACGGCGCCGGGTACAGCCAGATCCGCACGCCCGCACGCAGCAGCGCGCCGTAGTACGAACGCTGCGCGTGCCACACCGAGCCCTGGTCGCCGAGCTCCGAGACGAACAGCTGCACGTCGAGCCCGCGCAGCTTCGCCGACGTGATCGCGTACATCATGGCCTCGTCGGGCACGAAGTACGGGCTCGTGATGATCACGCGCTCCTGCGCCGACGCGACGAGCGACAGGAAGAGCCGCAGGTTGTTCTCGTCGGCGTAGGCCGGTCCGCTCGGCACGACCTGGCACACGAGCGGGGCGGATGCCGCGGGCGCACCGCCGCCGGCGGGCGCGGGCGTGGGCGTGGGCGCGGCCGCCGTCGCCGTAGCCGACGCCTGCGCGGGCGCGCCGGCCGCGACCGCGGTCTCGTCGAGCAGCTCGTCGGTCTCGGCGTACCAGTCGGAGCGGAACACCGCGTCGACCGAGCGCACGACCGGCCCGGTCAGCCGCACGACGAGCTCCTGCCACATGAGCCCGCGCTTCTGGTTCTTCGGGGAGTCGTAGTCGCGTGAGATCAGGTTCTGCGACCCCGTGTAGGCGACGCGGCCGTCGACCACGACGAGCTTGCGGTGGTTGCGCAGGTCGGGCCGCTCGTAGTTGCCCTTGAACGGCTGGAAGGGCAGCAGGAAGTGCCACTGCACGCCGATGCGGTCGAGCTCGGCGAACGTGGCCTCGTGCACGCTCACCCGTCGCGACGCCACGTGGTCGAGCAGCAGGCGCACGGTCACGCCGCGCTGCACCGCCCGTTCCATCGCCGCGAAGAACTCCTTCGTCACGTCGTCGAACGCCACGATGTAGAACTCGACGTGCACGTAGCGCTCGGCCGTGTCGATGTCGGCGGCCATGCGCGCGATCGACCCGTCGTAGTCGCCGAAGAGCTCGGCCGACTCGCCCGCCACGGCGGGCAGCGCGCCGAGGTGGCGGTTCTGCTCGGCCGTCGTGCGGAACCACGCGGGCCACGCGGCATCCGGTGCGGGAGCGAGCACTGCGGCACGTTCGTCGAGCACGCGGTTGATCTCGGCCTGCTTCGCCCGCCGACGTTTCGAGAGCTTCACGTTGCCGATGAGCAGGAAGAGCACGATGCCGACGAAGGGGATCAGGAAGATCGCGAGCAGCCACGACATGGCCGCCGTCGGCTTGCGGTCGCGGGGCACGATGATGAGCGCCGCGATGCGGATGCCGAGGTCGATGAGCCAGAGGAGGAGGCCGATGAGCCCGGCGAGCTCGGCACTCATCGGGCGGCCTCGGTCCGGATCGGAACGCGTTCGGTCATCGTGACTCCTCGCAGTCGACGGCCAGGCCCGCGGCTCGTCGCGGGCTGGCGATGGACTGAGTATGGCACCGGGGTCGTCGAACACCAGCCGGGACCCGCCCCACAACTGGGGGATCCGAGATGCTACCGGCGTGGTCGCATGAGGCGTTGGATGAGGCGCAGAGCTGAGAGGAGCTCACCATGAGTGCAATGAAGCGCCGGATCACGGCGATCCTCGCGACGGTGCCGTTCGTCGCCGTGGGCGTGATCGGGACCGCGGCCGCCGCGAACGCCACGCAGGATCCGCCGGGCGGCGACCACAAGGTCGCGTTCTGCCACGCGACGCACAGCGAGACGAACCCCTACGTCTACATCGAGACCGACAACATCGCGGTCGTGCGGGCGCACTTCAAGCATCAGGACCACGAAGACGTCTGGCCCGCCTTCACGTACAGCTGGAAGGGGCAGATCGTCTCCTACGCCGGCTCCGACAACGACGCGTTCATCGAACGCGGGTGCGTGAGCGCGCCCGAAGGCTGACGCCGGCCCGAAGCATCCGTATCGAACGACGAGGGGCGGATGCCGCAGCATCCGCCCCTCGTCGCGTCGGCCCGTGCCGGGCCGTGATGTCCTGTTGCTCAGTCGGTGCCGAGGTCGAACGCCGAGGCCTCGTTCGCGGCATCCGTCGCCGCCTCGAGGTCGGTCTCGCCCGAGCCCGCGAGGATCTCGGCCGCAGCGCCGACCGTGAGGTCGCCGACGAGGGCCGCGGTCGCGCCGCCCACGAGGTTCAGGTGCGCGTACTGTTCGAGGCGCGCACGCGAGTCGGCGATGTCGAGGTTGCGCATCGTGAGCTGGCCGATGCGGTCTTCGGGGCCGAACGCCTGGTCGCCGACACGCTCCATCGAGAGCTTCTCGGGCTGGTAGCTGAGGGCCGGGCCGGTCGTGTTCATGATCGTCCAGTCGTCGCCGCGGCGCAGGCGCACCGTGACCTCGCCCGTGACCGCCGAGGCGACCCAGCGCACGATCGACTCGCGGAGCATGAGCGACTGCGGGTCGAGCCAGCGGCCCTCGTACATGAGGCGGCCGAGGCGGCGACCCTCGTTGTGGTAGTTCGCGATCGTGTCCTCGTTGTGGATCGCATTCACGAGCCGCTCGTAGGTGAGGTGCAGCAGGGCCATGCCCGGCGCCTCGTAGATGCCGCGCGACTTCGCCTCGATGATGCGGTTCTCGATCTGGTCGCTCATGCCGAGGCCGTGGCGCCCGCCGATGCGGTTCGCCTCGAGCACGAGCTCGACCGCGTCGTCGAAGCGCACGCCGTTGAGGGCGACGGGGCGGCCCTGCTCGAACGTGACGGTGACGTCTTCGGCCGGGATCTCGACCGACTCGTCCCAGAACTTGACGCCCATGATCGGCTCGACCGTGGTGATGCCCTCGCTGAGCTCTTCGAGCACCTTCGCCTCGTGCGTCGCGCCCCAGATGTTCGCGTCGGTCGAGTACGCCTTCTCGGCGCTCGCCCGGTACGGCAGGTCGCGGGCCTGCAGCCACTCGCTCATCTCCTGCCGGCCGCCGAGCTCGGTGACGAAGTCGGCGTCGAGCCACGGCTTGTAGATGCGCAGGCGAGGGTTGGCCATCAGGCCGTAGCGGTAGAACCGCTCGATGTCGTTGCCCTTGTAGGTCGACCCGTCGCCCCAGATGTCGACGCCGTCCTCGAGCATGGCGCGCACGAGCAGGGTGCCCGTGACCGCGCGACCGAGCGGCGTCGTGTTGAAGTACGCCTTGCCGCCCGAGCGGATGTGGAAGGCACCGCACTGCAGCGCGACGAGCCCTTCCTCGACGAGCGCGGCACGGCAGTCGACCAGTCGCGAGAGCTCGGCGCCGTACTCGATCGCCCGGCCGGGAACGGCCTCGACGTCGGGCTCGTCGGGCTGGCCGAGGTCGGCCGTGTAGGTGCAGGGCACTGCGCCCTTCTCGCGCATCCACGCGACCGCGACCGAGGTGTCGAGGCCGCCCGAGAAGGCGATGCCGACGCGTTCGCCGACGGGAAGGCTGGAGAGGACTTTCGACATGGGTACCAGCCTACTTGCGCGCGTCTGCGCGCGCGGACGTGTGCGCAGGCCCGGGCGTAGGCTCCTGGCGTGGACGAACCGCGTGCGGGCCCCGAGGTCGGGTACACGGCCGAGCAGGTGCGCGCCGCCGAACGCCCGTTGCTCGACCGGGGCGAACCGCTCATGCATCGTGCCGCCGCCGCGCTCGCCGACGAGATCTCGGAACTGCTCCGGACGACGGATGCCGCGGCTGACCGCCACCGCGCAGGACCGCTCGTGCTCGTGCTCGCCGGGTCGGGCGACAACGGCGGCGATGCGCTCTTCGCGGCCGCTCATCTCGCCGAGCGCGGAGCCGACGTGCGGGTGGTCGCCGTCGGATCGCGACTGCACGAGGCCGGCGCCGGCGCCGCCCGCGCCGCGGGTGCGCGGCGACTCCGCCCGGACGCCGACCGAGCCGGGTTCGCCGCGACGGTCGCCCGTGCCGATGTCATCGTCGACGGGATCCTGGGCATCGGGGCCGCCGCGAGCCCCGCGCTGCGGGGGCCGGCGCGCGACGTCGTCGCATGCATTAGGACGGAGCTCGGGCAGGAGTGGATCGATCGCGCCGGCGGCGGCACGCGGCATCCGCTCGTCGTCGCGGTGGACCTGCCGAGTGGGATCTCGCCCGACGACGGGAGCGTGCCCGACCCGACAGTGCTGCCGGCTGACGTGACCGTGACCATGGGGGCGGTCAAGGCCGGGCTCCTGCTCGAGCCCGCGGTCGGCCTCGTCGGGCGCGTCGTGCTCGTCGACCTCGGTCTCGGGCCCGCGCTCGCCGGGGTGCGGTCGGCGGTGCGGCGCGGGCGGCGGCGCGATCCGTCCTGACCGGTCGGGAGCAGGGCGTCGTGAAGCCCCGTTGCAGGCCTCCCGGGCGTCCGGAACCCCTCGCGATAAGGTTGAGTGTGACTGCAGACGAAACAGCACCCGAGCGCGAGACCGGTCTGGTCGACGAACCCGAGGTTCGCGAGGCGCTCGCCACCGCCGATCGCGCATCGCTCGCAGCGGTCGTCACGGAGCATCCGTCGTCGCCGCTCGCCTGGGCCGAGCTCGCCGACCTCGCCGACTCCGAGGGCAACTCGATCGCGTCGTTCGCCTATGCGACGGTCGCGGTCGACCTCGCCGAAGAGCAGCTCGCGGCATCCGGATGGCAGCCCGGCGCAGCCGTACCCTGGTCCGACGAGCCCAACCGCGCCTACCTGCGCGCGCTCGACGCGAAGCGCCGCGCGGCCGCGCACCTCGGTCTCGACGCACAGGTCGAGCGCCTCGCCGGCGAACTCTCGAGCGCCGATGCCGAGGCCCCCGGTCGCATCGCCTCGGAGTTCACGCCCACCCAGGTCATCACCATCGTGACCCCCGACCTGCTCGTCGAGCAGGCCGCGGCCACGGCCAACACCGGCGACCAGGTCGCCGAACCCGTCGCGCTCGACGCGGCCGGAGAGGACTGAAATGCCCGCAGCCGTCCTGATCGGTGCACAGTGGGGCGACGAGGGGAAGGGCAAGGCGACCGACCTGCTCGGCTCCCGCCTCGACTACGTCGTCAAGTTCAACGGCGGCAACAATGCCGGTCACACGGTGGTGATCGGCGACGAGAAGTACGCGCTGCACCTGCTGCCCTCCGGCATCCTGACGCCGGGCGTGACGCCGGTCATCGGCAACGGCGTGGTCGTCGACGTCGAGGTGCTCTTCGAGGAGCTCGAGGCGCTCGAGAGCCGCGGCGTGGATGTCTCGAAGCTGCGGGTCTCGGCCAACGCCCACCTCATCACGCAGTACCACCGCACGCTCGACAAGGTCACCGAGCGATTCCTGGGCAAGCGCCAGATCGGCACGACCGGTCGCGGCATCGGCCCGGCCTATGCCGACAAGATCAACCGCGTGGGCCTGCGCATGCAGGACCTCTTCGACGAGAACATCCTGCGGCAGAAGGTCGAGGGCGCCCTCGACCAGAAGAACCACCTGCTCGTGAAGGTCTACAACCGACGCGCCATCGCCGTCGACGAGATCGTCGACGACCTGCTCGGCTACGTCGACCGCCTGCGTCCCATGGTCACCGACACGGCCCTGCTGCTGCACCAGGCGCTCGAGCGCAACGAGACCGTGCTCTTCGAGGGCGGCCAGGCGACCATGCTCGACGTCGACCACGGCACCTACCCGTTCGTCACGTCGTCGAACGCGACCAGCGGCGGCGCCGTCACGGGCTCGGGCATCGCGCCGAACCGGATCGACCGCGTGATCGCCGTCATCAAGGCGTACACGACGCGCGTCGGCGCCGGTCCGTTCCCGACCGAGCTGTTCGACGAGTGGGGCGAGTTCCTCAGCGAGAAGGGGCACGAGTTCGGCACGACCACCGGCCGTCGCCGTCGCACCGGCTGGTACGACGCGCCCATCGCCCGCTACACGTCGCGCATCAACGGCGTGACCGACTTCGTGCTGACCAAGCTCGACGTGCTCACGGGCATCGAGCGCATCCCGGTCGCGGTCGCCTACGACGTCGACGGCCAGCGTTTCGACGAGGTGCCCGTCTCGCAGTCCGACTTCCACCACGCGACTCCGGTCTACGAGGAGTTCCCCGGCTGGACCGAGGACATCACCGGTGCCCGCGAGTTCTCCGACCTGCCCGCGAACGCGCAGGCCTACGTGCGCGAGCTCGAGGCGATGTCGGGTTCGCGCATCTCGGCGATCGGCGTCGGCCCCGGACGCGACGAGATCATCCAGCTGCACGACCTGCTCGCCTGACACGCTGAGCGCCCGGCCGCCCCCGCGGACGCATCGTGCGTCGGCGGGGGCGGCTTTCGCGTCGGCACGTGCTCATGGGACGTCCGAGGCGTCGCCCGCGCGGTCGCGCTCACGCCGGGATCACGGTACGTTCCCCGCCCTTCCGTCGGCCTCGCCCCCTCGATAGGGTGGCGATGATCGCCCTGCCGCATTCGCCGTGCGAGGGGTGCGACCGGACCGGGGGGACCGATGCGCAGATTCCGACGTTGGATTGCAGGATTCGCGGCGATCGCCGTCGTCGGAGTGCTCGCGCTGCCGACCGCGATGTCGGCGGTCGCAGCGCCCGACGACGCGGAGTTCACGACCTTCACCAAGGTCGTCGCGCCCCCGGTGCAGCCGTCGTACGCGCCAGGCGACCAGTTCAGCTACACGATCACGCTGACCTGCAACAGCCCCATCGTCGACATCTGCGTCGCGGCGCACGTGAGCGACACGCTCCCTGCTCCGCTCGTCTTCGACCCGACCGTGCCGAATCCGGTCGTGGTCTCCGGCGGCGGCACGCCCGCGCCGACGGTGACGGTGAACGGCGGGGACTTCGATGTCGCCTTCAACGAGGCCGGCACGGCCGGCACCGGCCTGCGCACCGGTCAGCAGGTGAGCATCACGGTGTTCGTGCAGGTGCCGCCCGACGCGAGCGCCGACTTCGACGGAACCGTCACGAACACGGCGACCGCCGCGGCCGACAACGCGCTGCCGACCGATGCGAACGCCGACGTCGTGCTCGACATCCCCGAGGTGCTCGATTCGACGGTGACCAAGAGCGTCGACGACCACGTCGGCGACGGCCAGTCGGTGCCCGCCCTGCCCGGGCAGCCCGTCGACTACACGATCGGCGGCGGCAACGCCTCGAACCGCTCGGTCGACGAGATCGTCGTGCAGGATCCCGCAGACGGCGTCGCGAGCCCGTTCGACAGCTATCTCGACTTCACCGGCATCACCTCGGTCACCCCGCCCGCGGGCGCCGACCAGGTGCAGATCGAGTACCTCGACGAGAACGGCAATTGGGTCGTCGCGTACCCGACCGGTCCCATCCCCAGCGACTTCACGAACATCCCCGACGTCCCCGACGACCAGGTCCACGGTCTCCGGTTCACGTTCTCGTCGTCGACCGGCCAGCTGCCGCCGACCCCGCCCGGCGAGGAGGCCGTGATCGGCGTCTCGAGCGCGACGAACGACGAGGTGCTCGACATCCCGCTCGACGAGTCCGTGACCGTGCCGAACACGGCCTCGTCGAACGTGGTGGTCGACGACCGCACGAACCCGCCGAAGACGGCCGACGGTGACGTGGTCATCAGCAACACCGGTCCCACGGTCGAGACGGTGAAGTCGTTCTCCGACCCGACCCTGCTGGCCGGGGACTCCAGCACCGCGCTCATCACGTCGACGAACGGGCCGCGCCCGGTGACGTCGATGACGATCGAGGACCCGACTCCGGGCCAGCCGAACCTCGCCGACCAGGGGTTGGTGTTCGACGGATTCGGCAGCGGTGTGGAGTGGCCGCCCGATGCCGACACCGTCTCGGTGACCTACACCTACGCCGACGGCACCACCGAGACCCTGACCGGCACCACGCCGAACGAGATCCCGGCGCCCACGGGCGACCCCGCCGACGTCGTCGGCTTCTCGGTCACCTTCACGGGGCCGATCGAGGCGAACGCGATCGCCGAACTGCCCTTCGACGTGATCGCTGATCCGGTCGACGGCCAGCTCGACGTCGTCAGCACCAACGACACGACGTCGACCGTGACCGACTCGACCGGGCAGACCGGCACCGACAGCGACTCGGCCGACGTCACCCGCCAGCCGGCCCGCGTCTCGACCACGATCGACAAGAACATCGTGCAGGACGAGGTGTGGGACATCCCGGGCAGCACGACGGATGTCTCGTTCCTCGCGAACGTCAACGACCAGGGCGACAACGCGTCGACGGTCGGTGCCGACTCGCTCGTCATCAGCGACCCGGCCGACCCGCAGCCCGGCGACCCGCCGTCGACGTTCTGGAACACGTTCGACCTCAAGCAGCTCTCGGCCGGAGTGCCGGCGAACGCGAACCTGACGATCGAGTACTGGGACGGCACCCAGTGGGTCACCCTCCCCGGCGCAGAGCTGATCGAGGGGCAGACGACGTTCAACTACTCGGTGCCCGCCGACCTGCAGGACGACATCCAGGGCATCCGATTCACCTACACGCCGAAACCGGGTGAGACGCTTCCGCCCGGGTTCCAGGTGTCGCCGACGATCCAGGTCGCCACCCGCGACGAGTTCCGCGACGGATCGGGAAGCGTGCACGACGCGGCCGTCGCGGCCGACCCCCTCAACGTGCAGAACGACGCCTCGTCGACCGTGACGAATCCCGCCGACACCTCGCCGGAAGACAACACCGCCACCGACTCCGACGACATCGACGTCAACCCGTGGCCCCCGGACGGCCCCGGCGTCGACCTGATCGACAAGGCCTGGCTCCAGGAGGACGTGTTCGCGTTCACCGACGACCAGCGCACCGCACGCATCTCGTGGTCGACCCAGGGCGTGCCCTTCGACTCGGTCGCGATCACCGACGACCCGACGGCCGGCGCCGACTTCTCGAACATCGCGGCATCCGCGTACGACGCGTGGGATCTCGCCGCGATCGAGGCGATCGACGCGACGCTCGACCCGCTCATCGTCTACGACCGGATCTCCACCGTGGAGCTCTACGACGACACCGCCGACGCCTGGGTCGACGTCACCACGGACGCGTGCGGTGCCGCCGACACCACGGGCACCGCGTGCGACGGCGGGTTCCCCGGGTTCGAGCTCTCCGAAGCTCAGCGGGCGTCGACGCTCGGCGTGCGCCTGACCTACGTCGAGGGCTCGAACCGCGGCGCCGGAACCGGGCCCGCGCCGGGCTCGGGCGTCGCCTCGTCGACCGGAAACGGGCGCGGCCTCGACCTCACCTTCCAGCTCCGCCAGGAGAAGCGCTCCGACGGCGGGCCCGTCGTCGGGTCGCTGCACGACGAGACCTACAACTCGGGCTTGAACGGGGTCGTGACGAACACGGTGGGCATCGAGGGCACGGGCCCGGCTCCGTACACGGGCCAGGATTCCGACGACATCACGATCCTCGACACCACGGTCAACGTCTCGGTGACGAAGACGTTCGACCAGGATGCGCTGCCCATCCCGCCCGAGTCGGCGGCGCAGTCCGAGTACCCGCTCGTGACCGCCATCATCACGGCGCGAAACGAGACCGAGGCGAACATCGCCGCACTCGTCGTGTCCGACCCCGCGACGCCGCCCGCTGCGCCCACCGACACCTACAACACCTTCAACCTCTTCTCGATCGGCACGATCAGCGTGCCCGCGGATGCGACCGAGTCGATCGTGACGCTGACCCGCGAAGGCGGAGGCACCGACGACCACACGATCGCCGAGGCCCAGGCGTTGACACCGACCGATCTCGCCGACGTCATCGGAGTCAGCGTGACGCACCGCGATCCCGATCGGGTCGCGATCCTCACCACGGAGCAGACGAGCATCGTGCTCACGTACCAGCTCCGCGAGTTCCTGCGCGACGAGCCGACGACCAGGCCGGCACAGGGGGACCTCGTCACGAACGTCGCCTCGGTCGACGGGACCCGACCCGGAGGCTCGACCACCGACGAGGCGCACGGCACCGACGACGACACCCTCCAGTTCGTGCCCGCCACCTACGGCGTGCTGGCCGGAAAGTCGATCTCTCCGGCGTCCCGCTACGAGGACGAGTCGCCCGACGGGTACACGGTCACGATCGGCGGGCAGCCCACGGGCAACGTCCGCACGACCGTGCTCACCATCACCGACGACGAACCGACGTTCTGGAACGCCTTCGCGTTCGCCTCGTTCCCGCAGCGGACCATGCCCGCGAACATCGGGCAGATCCGGGTGTCCGCGCTCGTGGGAGTGGACTACGCGCTCGTCGGCTCCGAGCTCACGCAGACGTGCGGCGGCAGTGCCGACCTGACGGCGTGCTGGGTCGTCGGAGACTGGCAGGATGTCGCGCCGGACCGCACGGTGACGCCCGTGCTGCCGGCCGGCGTGGCCGAGGCGGATGTCCGCGGCATCCGCTTCGAGGTCCGGCAGGATGCCGACGAATCGAACTGGGAGAGCCCGCGAAACCCGATCGTCTCGTTCGCGTTCGTCGCGGACCGCCTCGAGAACCTGCACTCCGGCCCGAACGGCGAGATCGACTCGGTGCCCGTCCCGTCGACGCTTCCGGGCCTCGAAGCGGCTCCGGGCGAACCCGTGCAGGGCACGACGACGGACGAGGTCGACGTGCACGGCACCGGCTCGTGGCAGACGCCCGACGGCGTCACCTGGGAGGCCGACGCCAGCGCCCAGGACATCACGCAGCTGCTGCACCGCCCGAACTCGATCAGCGTGAAGAAGTCCCCGGGCAACGGGCAGGACGGCGCCGCTTCGCAGCAGTTCCCGCCCGACGCCGAGATCCCGTACGTGATGACGATCACGAACACCGGCCAGTGGCAGATGACCGGGCTCGAGCTGACCGACACGATCGCGGGCGACGCCGCCGGTTCGTACCTCGTGCCCGTACCGGGCGCCGACCCCGTGTTCGAGTTCACGCTCACGGATGCCGACGGCAACGCGCTCCCGACCGACGGATTCAGCGGCACGCTCGACACCACCACGGGCGTCGTCACCATCACGGTGCCGTCCGACTTCGTCTTCGCACCCGGCGACGTGCTGGTGATCGCGGCGCACCTGCAGTTCCGGCCGGCGCTGCCCCCGGGAACCCCGGTCGCGAACACCATCACCGCGACGAGCGATCGCGACTTCGAGACCTGCGAGTACACGCACCTCAACGTGCCGACCGGCGAGCCGAGGGTGGACGCACCCGACTGCACTGCCGACACGACCGTGACCCCGCAGCCCGCAGCACCGATCTCGCTGACGAAGTCCGTCAAGGGCGTCGGGGCGGGCGACCCGGGCGCCGCCCCCGGCGACCCGAACTTCGACGATCTCGGCGTTCTGAGCACGACGGGCGATCCGGAGGCCTGTGCGGAGCCGAATGCGGGCGACGGCTACTACGTCAACACCTGCGTGCCGATCACGAGGCCCGGCGGCACCGAGGAGTGGCGCCTGACGTTCACGAACCGCGGCAACGTGCCGGCCGACGCGATCGGCGGCATCGACGTGCTCCCCGCGGTCGGCGACACCGGTGTGGTCGTCGGCTCTCCGCGCGGCTCGCAGTGGGCTCCGGTGTTCACCGGCGGCATCGAGGTCGCGGACATCTCGACAGCCGGCGCGTACTACATGACGACCGTGCCGAACCAGGCCTGCAATGCGGCCGACATCCAGTACAGCATCCTGTCCGCGCCGATCCCCGACACGGATCCCTGCGCGGCCGACGTCACGTCGCGCCAGTGGATCGCGTTCAACGAGTTCACGCCTCCGGCGGAGCTGGCGACCGCCCGGGCCCTGAAGCTCGTGATCGACCTGCCGCCCGGGTTCGAACTCGCGCCGGGGGCGTCGGGCTCGGTCACCTTCGACACGCAGACGCCGTACCAGATCCCCGATGCGTACGCCGACGGCCTTCCGATCGCCTGGAACACGGTCGCCGCGGGTTCGCGGGCCACGTTCGAGGGCCAGGAGGTGTACCAGGGGCCGGTCGAGCCGGTCCGCGCCGGAGTCGCGTTCCCGACCGGTGAGATCGCACTGGTCAAGTCCCAGGTCGCGCCCGACAGCTGGCCGTATCCGCTGCCGGACTCCTACGAGTTCGACGTGCAGTGCGAGTCCGGCGGCGAGGACGTCCCGCTGGTCGATGCCGGGGGCGCGTCGCCCAATCCGGTGCAGGTGCCGGCTGACGGCACCCCGATGATCTTCGGCACGGGAACCACGTTGCCGCTGTTCTCGACCTGCACGGTGTCCGAGCTCTTCGCACAGGGATCGAACGTGAGCTACGACCCGCCGGGAGTCGGGGGCCGATCGGGAGAGGTCACGGCGTTCCGCGACCTCACCGACAACGCGGCCGTCCACCATCCGTACACTCCCGAGCCGATCGAGGACGCCACGGTCACCGTCGAGAACGAGTACACGATCGGCGGGTTCGAGGTCTCCAAGGACGTGGTCGACGGCGGTGCCGTCGACCAGGACGGCAACCCGATCGCCTACGACCCGACCTTCACCTTCACGGCGAGCTGCATCTGGCTCGGCGAGGAGGTGGTGCCGGAGGCGGACCGAACGTTCACCCTGCAGAGCGGTGAGACGAAGGACTTCACCGGGCTGCCCGTGGGTGCGGACTGCACCGTCACCGAGACGGATGCCGCCGGCGCGACCGACACGACCATGGTGATCACCGAGGACGGCGTCGACACCGACCTCGGCGGGACCGCGTCGGCCGACTTCACGATCCTCCCCGACGAGGAGGACGGCACGCACCTGACGGCGCTCGCCGTGACCAACACGTACACGGTCGGCTCGCTCACGATCGAGAAGGACGTGACCGGTTCCGGGTCCGAGGCCTGGGCGCCCGACGAGTTCACGGTGCACCTCGTGTGCACGTGGGACCAGGCATCCGCGAACCCGGTCTACGAGGACGACCTGGTCGTCCCTGCCGACGGCAGCGTGACGGTCGGCGACCTGCCGACCGGTGCCGAGTGCACGGTCACCGAGCCCGACGACGCCGGCGCGACCGGCGACCCGGTGATCACGCCCGAGACGGTGACGGTCGGCGTCGCGGGCGAGGACGGGGATCCGGTGCTGGTTACCGTGACCAACGACTTCCGCACCGGCGGCTTCCAGGTCGAGAAGGCGATCAGCGGTTCGGGCATCGGGTTCAGCGAGGACGTCGACTTCACCTTCTCGTACGTCTGCACGTACGAGCTGCAGGAGGTCGCCAGCGGTGAGCTCGTCATCACCGGTGACGGCACGGTCGGTCCGCTTCTGTCGGAGGTCGTCGACGGGCTGCCCGTCGGCACGTCGTGCGACATCACCGAGACCGACAACGGAACGGCCGACGGCGATCCGCCGGTGCTCCCGGTGACCGTGATCATCCCCGACGAGGCCGACGGCATCCCCCAGGTCATCGCCGCGGAGTTCGAGAACCGCTTCTCGGCCGGGACCATCTCCGTGACGAAGGTCGTCGACGGCATCGGCGGCGATCTCCCGGGCATCGCGGATGCCACGTTCACGGTGCACGTGACCTGCTCGCTCACCGACGGCGGCACCCCGCTCTTCGAGGGCGACGTGCAGGTGACCGACGGACAGACCGTGACCGTGCTCGATCCCGATACCGGGCAGGCGCTGCTGCTGCCCGTCGGCACGCACTGCTGGGGCGACGAGACCGACGACGCCGGGGCGACCGACTCGAGCGTCGACTTCGACTCGTTCGACAACGCCGTCATCGTCGAGGCATCCGACGCCGATGAGCCCGAACCGCTCGAACTGACCGCGACGAACACGTTCGACGTCGGCGACGTGTCGATCGAGAAGCAGGTCACCGGCAACCCCGACCACGCTGCGGGCTTCACGTTCGAGATCCTCGTGACCTGCACCTTCGACCGAGGCCCGAACAACGACCCGATCGTGATCTACGACCAGGAGCCCGTCGAGTTGCAGGCGGGCGAGCTCGTCACGCTCTTCGAGATCCCGATCGGCTCCGAGTGCTGGGCCGAGGAACCCGACCAGCAGGGTGCCACGGGTGTCGTGATCAGTGCGACCGAAGACGACCCGGTCGTGATCGGCGAAGACGAGGACATCACGATCACCGTGACGAACGACTTCCCCGACGCGGGATTCTCGGTGACGAAGACGGTCGACGACGGTGGGGCGGTCGACCAGGACGGCAACCCGATCGCCTACGACACCGTGTTCTCGTTCACCGCGGTCTGCACGTTCCAGGGCGAGACCGTGCTCGACGAGTCGTTCCAGCTCTCCGACGGCGAGGTGCAGGTGTACGACACGCTCCCCGCCGGCGCCGAGTGCACGGTGACGGAGACGGACACCGGAGGTGCGACCGGCACGGGCATGGTCATCACCCAGGACGGCACGGACACCGACCTCGGAGAGACCACGAGTGCGCAGTTCACCCTGCTGCCGGACCAGGACGGCGCACACGTCAACGCACTCGGCGTGAACAACCCGTTCACCGTCGGGTCGCTGCAGCTCACGAAGCAGGTGAGCGGCACCGGGGCCGACGACTGGGCAGGCGAGTTCGGCGACTACGAGGTGCACGTCGTGTGCACGCTCGCCGCGGCCGACCCCGACACGGTCTGGGACGGCACCGTGACCCTGACGACGGATGCTCCGGGCAACGTCGCGACCATCGACGACCTGCCGACCGGCGCGGAGTGCGCGGTCGACGAGACCGACCTCGGCGGTGCGACGGACTGGTCGGCCGACCCGAACCCGATCACGATCGGCGACGATGAGAGCGGTCCGGTCGAGATCACGATCGACAACTCGTTCCGCACTGGGGCGCTGAACCTGCTCAAGGAGGTCACCGGGCCGGGTGTTCCCGAGTTCTCCACCGGCCCGTTCGACTTCCGCGTCGTCTGCACCTACGAGGGAGAGACCGTCGAGAACAGCGTGCTCGTCGTGGAGGGTGAGGAGGATTCGCGCGGTCCGTACCTGAGCGAGACCATCACGGGCATTCCCGTCGGCGCCGAGTGCGTCGTCACCGAGATCGACAACGGCGGGGCGGATGACACTGCCGATCCGGTGACCGTCACGATTCCCGACCAGGAGACCGACGGGGTCGAGACCGTGGTCACCGCAGCGATGCTGAACCGGTTCTCGCTCGGGCTGCTCGGTGCGGCCAAGGAGGTCGACGGCACGGCCGCAGACGCGCCGTGGGTCCAGGACACGGTCTTCACCATCACCGTGACCTGCGAGCTCGACGTCAACGGCATCCGCACGACGGTGTTCTCCGGGGACATCGAACTCGTCGCCGGGGACATCGAGCCGCTCCGTGACACGGACGGCCGGATCGTGCGGCTGCCCTTCGGGACGCATTGCTACGGATCCGAGTCCGACCCAGCGGGCGCGAGCTCGACGAGCGTCGACTACGACTCGTACGACAACGCGATCATCGTGGGCGCCGACCCGCTCGCGCAGATCCTGCTCGTGACCGCGACGAACACCTTCGACTACGGCCAGATCGAGCTCGAGAAGACGATCAGCGGCGATGTCGCGTCGGCTGCGGGCAAGACCTTCACGGTCGAGGTGACCTGCACCCTCGACCGCGGCGAGAACAACGAGCCGTACGTCGTGTTCGACCACGAGCCCGTCCAGATCACGGGCGGCGAGACGGTGACGCTCGCCAAGCTCCCGATCGGCGCCGAGTGCTGGGCCGAGGAGACCGACTCGGGCGGTGCCATCGGCGTGACCGTGAGCGCGACCGAGGCGAACCCGGTCGTCGTCGGCTCGGGCGACCAGGTGAAGATCACGGTCGACAACGAGTTCGCCGCCCCGCCGCCCGTCACCGGTGTCGACGGAGAGGCACTGGCACGGCTCGCGGTGCTCGGCGGGGTGCTGCTGCTCGGCGGCGCGGCCGTCGTGCTCGTGGGACGCCGACGTCGTCGGGGTACGCCGGGCGAGTAGCGCGGCGATCGGAACCACGAAGGCGCCCCACCCGGATCGGGTGGGGCGCCTTCGTCGTCCGATCGGGACCGGCTACTCGTTGCCGACGGCCTTGTCGATGTTCGCCTTCACGTCGTCGATGACACCGTCGTGCTCGTCGGGCGCGACCTTCTTCACGGCCTCGCCGATGCCGTCGAGCACCTTGTCGCTGATGTCCTCGGCCTGCTCGCTCTTGAGGACCTCTTGGATCTTGTCCTTGTTCTGCTCGATGAATTCCCCGGCCTGCTTGGCGAGGTCGTCGAATCCGGCCATGTCTGTCCCCCATCTCTGCGGCGTCGTCGCCGGTCCGATCCAGCCTACGTCGGCGCCGAAGCGTGCGGAAGGGACGATCGGCGGTGTGCGAGACTCGTGCGGTGACCGCCCTGCTTCCGCCCGCCGAGCCGCTCGTCGGCCGGTTCATCCGCCTCACCCCGTTCGACGCGGCCGACGTGCCGGAGCTCGCCGAGGCGCTGCGGCGTCCCGAGGTCTTCGCCGGCGGATACGGCGGCGGCCCAGAGGGGCTTCCGGCCGACGACGCCGCGTTCGAGCGATTCGCGCTCTCCTACTACGCCGGCGGTCCCCTCGCGCTGCCCTGGACGGTTCGGCTGCACGGCGGCGAGCACGACGGCCGCGTCGTCGGCGCGACGAAGTTCGCCGACCTCGACCTGACGAACGAGTCGGCGCACATCGGCTGGACCGCCTACGACCCGCGCGTGTGGGCGGGCGGCGTCAACGTCGAGGCGAAGCTGCTGCTGCTCGGCATGGCGTTCGATCACGGGTTCGGCCGGGTCAAGCTGCAGGCCGACAGTCGCAACGAGCGGTCGCGGGCCGCGATCCTGCGGCTCGGCGCGACCTTCGAGGGCATCGCGCGCCGGCACAAGATCCGGGCCGACGGCAGTTGGCGCGACTCCGCCGTCTACTCGATCGTCGTCGACGAGTGGCCCGACGTGCGGGCGGGTCTCGAGGCCAGGCTCGTGGCTCGCGGCGACGAGCCCGTGCAGCTGGTCGGCGCGTAGGCGGCCGTCAGAACCAGAGCTCGACCGCGCCGTCGACGAGCGCCGCCGCGCCCCCGGCGTAGGCGATCGCGATGACGGCGATGCGCGCGGCGTGGTGCGGGATCCGCCGGTGCAGCAGCTCGCCGGCGACGAGGCCTGCGAGCAGCGCCCCGAGCACGATCGGCCAGGCTCCGGGCTGCAGCTCGGGGATCGACCACCCGGTCTGCGCGAGCTTCAGCACGAGCGAGGCCGACCCGATCGCGACGAAGTAGGGCTGCGCGGTCGCCGCGAAGCGCACCTGCGGCCACCTGGTCGCGACGGCGTAGACGCTGAGCGCCGGGCCGCCGACACCGGCGGCGGCATTCATGACTCCGGATGCCGCGCCCGCGACGACTGCGGGCGGCCATCCGCTCACGACGTGCTCGGCGCGCGTCACGAGCAGGCTGACCGTGAGGGCCACGATCACGAGCACGCCGATGGCGACCTGCAGCGGGGCGCCCGGAACGTGCGCGGCGATGACGGCACCCGCCGCGGTGCCCGCGAGCGCGGGCACGACGAGCATCGCGAACCGCCGCCACTCCACGAACCGCCACACCCGCGGCAGGATGATGAGCGACGAGACGACCGCACAGAGGTTGACCACGATCACGCCGTCGAACGGGCCGAGCAGCAGCACGAGGGCCGGCGATGCGACGAGCGCGAAGCCCATGCCGGTGATGCGTTGTGCGAAGGCGCCGACGAGCACGGAGAGGGCGACGGCGATGAGCACCGGAGTATCTTAGGCAGGCTCGCGGGCGCGGCCGGACGCCACCGTGACGAACGCGACCCTCCGGGGTGTACGCCGCGGCCCGCAGCGCCGCCCGCCCGGTCGCCTGGCCGCCGGTCGCAGCTCAGCGCACGCGCTGCTCGGGCGTGTGCAGCCGCGCGAGGAACGCATCGGTGCCGCGCGGCCGTCGTCGTCGATCGGCGCGCGAGGCGAGCACGGTGACGAGCAGCGCCGCCGGCACGGTCCACGCGGCCGGCTGCTCGAGGAACGGGCGGATGCCGGGCGCCGCCGCCCCGATCACGCCGCCGCCGAGGATCGCCGCCCCCGAGAGCACCGCGCCCGTGAGCATGCCCGCCACGGCGCCGCGCGGCGTGAGCCCGCGCCACCAGATGCCGAGCAGCAGGATCGGGCACAGGGTCGACGCGGTGAACGCGAACACGAGGCCGACGCTGCCGGCGAGTCCGGTCGACTCGGTCGCGAGCGCGACGACGAGCGGCACGAACGACGAGGCGACGGCGGCGATGCGGAATCCGCGCACGCTGCCGCCGAGCAGGTCCTGGCTGATGACGCCCGCGAGCGAGACCACGAGGCCGGAGGAGGTCGAGAGGAACGCGGCGAACGCCCCCGCGATGACGAGCGCGGTGAGCAGGTCGCCGCCCCATCCGGGCATGAGCCGGTCGGGCAGCACGAGCACGAGTGCGTCCGCATCGCCCGAGGCGACGAGATCCGGTGCGAACGCCCGCCCCAGCAGGCCGAAGGCGGTCGGGAACAGGTAGAACACCGAGAGCAGCACGAGCACGATGACGGTCGTGCGTCGGGCCGCGTCGCCGTCGGGGTTCGTGTAGAAGCGCACGAGCACGTGCGGCAGGCCCAGGGTGCCGAGCAGCAGCGCGATCATGAGCGAAACCGTGCGGTACGGGTCGAGGTCGCCCGGACCCGCCGTCGCCGGGAACGCCGCCGCCGCCTCGAGCGAGGGTTCGACGCCGCCGACGAAGACGAGCAGCACGATCACGGGCACCGCGATCGCCGTGAGCTTGAGCCAGAACTGGAACGCCTGCACGAACGTGATCGACCGCATGCCGCCGGCGGCGACGACGACCGCGACGATGACCGCGACGGCGAGGGATCCGGCCCACGAGGGCAGCCCGGTCGTGATCCGCACCGCGAGCGCGGCGCCCTGCAGCTGCGGCACGATGTAGAACCAGCCGATCACGATCACGAGCGTGCTCGTCACGAGTCGGGCGGTGCGCGACTCCAGGCGCGCCTCGACGAAGTCGGGGATCGTGTACGCGCCCGACCTGCGGAGCGGTGCGGCGACGAACAGCAGCAGCATGAGGTATCCGGCCGTGTAGCCGATCGGGAACCAGATGCCGCCTGCGCCCGTCGTCAGGATCAGTCCGGCGATGCCGAGGAAGCTCGCTGCCGAGAGGTACTCGCCGCCGATCGCCGAGGCGTTCCACCACGGTCGCACCGTGCGCGAGGCGACGTAGAAGTCGCTCGTCGTGCGCGAGACGCGCAACCCGTAGAAGCCGATGAGCGCCGAGGCGAGCGCCACGGCCGTGATGGCGGCATAGCTGATCGCGGCGTTCACTCGGCCTCCGTCAGGGCTCGGTACCTCGCCTCGTTGCGGGCCGCGGCGCGCGAGTAGAGCACGCCGACGGTGATCGCGAGCGGATACACGCCGACCGCGAGCAGCAGCCACGACAGCGGCACGCCGAACACGAAGGTGTCGTCGAACACGGGCGTGAGCACGATCGCGAGCACGAACAGCGTGGTCGCGAGGGCGAACCCCGCGGCGTACGTGATGCCGAGCCGCAGCTGCGAACGGATCAACGACCGCACGTAGACGCTCTCGGGTGCGCTCGCGCCGTCGGCCGGCGGTCGGGAGACGGAACGACGAGCGGATGCCGCGGCCGCGCCGGTGCCCGGTGCCGTCACCCGCACCCGTGCAGGCGGTTCGGGCGGCGTGGTCGGGCTGCCTTCGGCATCCGGAGCCCGGGGATCGGGCTGGTCGCTCATGTGCGGGGCCGGAGCGTCGCGGACTCGAGACGTTCGCGCACCGAGGGCAGCAGGCGGCGGCTCACGGGCAGCTCGGCGCCGGCGATCGTGACGCTCGGGCGGTCGGTGCCGAGGCGGATGCGCGTGAGGTGCGCGAGCGAGACGAGGTACGAGCGGTGCACGCGCACGAAGCCCGCATCGGCCCACTGCCGTTCGAGGTCGGCCATCGGCACCCGCACGAGGTAGCTCGCCTCGTCGGTGTGCAGCCGCGCGTAGTCGCCCTGCGCCTGCACGTAGCGCACCTCGTCGCGTCGGATCATGCGGGTCGTGCCGCCGAGCGTCACGGCGATCATCTCGGGCGCCGAGGCCGTCGGGATGCCGCCGGTCGGCGTCGCGGCGCCGGCCTTCAGCACCTCGACGATGCGCCCGATCGACCGCTGCAGCCGCTCGGTGCGCACGGGCTTCAGCAGGTAGTCGACCGCGGCGAGGTCGAACGCCTCGAGTGCTCCCTCTTCGTCGGCGGTCACGAACACGAGCGCCGGCCGACGTTCGAAACGCTGGAGGGCCCTGGCGAGGTCGAACCCGCTGAGCCCCGGCATGTGGATGTCGAGGAAGGCGGCGTCGACCGGCTCGCGCGTGAGCAGGCGGATCGCCTCGGACCCCGAGGACGCCTGGTGCACGGTGCCGATGCGCGGATCCTGCGAGAGCAGGAACGCCAGCTCGTCGAGCGCCGGCCGTTCGTCGTCGGCGATGAGCACGGAGATCATCTGGTCTGGCTCCCGTCTCGGGCGATGGCGGTCGGCGCCTCGGGCTTCGGGCCGGCGGGGGAGTTCGGTTGCGACTTGGGCACGCGCATGCGCACGAGCGTGCCGGCGCCGAGGTTCGTCTCGACGACGAGCCCGTGCTCCTCGCCGTAGACCTGCCGCAGGCGGGCATCGACGTTGCGGAGCCCGACGTGCTCGCCCGGCGAACCGCCCGCGAGCACCTCCTCGAGCACGACCGGATCGATGCCGACGCCGTCGTCCTCGACGCTGATCTCGGCGAAGGCGCCCGAGTCGGCGGCCGTGATCGTGATGCGCCCGCCGCCCTCCTTGCCCTCGAGGCCGTGCCGCACCGCGTTCTCGACGAGCGGCTGGATCGACAGGAACGGCACCACCGTCGAGAGCACCTCGGGCGCCACCTGCAGGGTGACCCGCAGGCGCTCGCCGAAGCGCGCCCGCTCGAGCTCGAGGTAGCTGTCGATCGAGCGCAGCTCCTCGGCGACCGTCGTGAAGTCGCCGTGCCGGCGGAACGAGTACCGCGTGAAGTCCGCGAACTCGAGCACGAGCTCGCGCGCCTTCGCCGGATCGGTGTTGATGAACGACGCGATCGCGTTCAGCGCGTTGTAGATGAAGTGCGGGCTGATCTGCGCGCGGAGCGCACGCACCTCGGCCTCGGCGAGGGCCGCGCGCGACGCGTCGAGCTCTCCGAGCTCGACCTGCGACGCCACCCAGCTCGCGACCTCGCCCGTCGCGCGCACGAGGCCCGCCCGCACGGGCGACGCGAACGCCACGATCGCCCCGGCCGAACGGCCGCCGACGAGGATCGGCGCGGCCGCGGCATCCGTCTCGCGCGACCAGATCGCGATGCGGCGCTGCACGTGCGGCTTGCCCGCCGACTGCGCGGCCCGCGCGAGCTCGCCTGCGACGGCGCGGACGTCGTCGTCGCCGTCGATCGCGACCTGCCCGGCGGGGTCGACGAGCGCGAGGCTCTCGCAGCCGAGCATCGCGCGCAGGTACCGCACCGCACGAGCCGCCTCGGCCTCGTCGAAGCCGCCGCGCACGTGCTTCGCCGCCCGGCTCGCGAGGTGCAGCGTCTGGTACGTCGCCTGCTCGGCATCGGTGCCGAGTTCGCGCTGCGCCAGCACCAGGCGGCGCAGCAGCAGCACGACGCCGACCGCCAGGGCGCCGGCGACGACACCGGCGCTCGCGGCGAGCAGCATCGACTCGGGCATGCTCGAAAGCGTAGCCGTCGTTCGTCGGCGCCCTCGAACCGTTCGTCGCACGACCGACACCGTTCAGCGACGACGAACGGTGCGGCCGACACGCTCGCCCCGGGGCGCGGCAGCATGGGGCCACTGCTCGCCGCCATCGGCATCCGGAGCAGTGGGCGCGGACCTTCCCCCGTGCCGAACCCCCTCGAAGGAGAGACGCCATGGGCAACGAGGCCCTGAGCGCGGAGACGACGCAACCCGACGTCGATTTCACCGCGGTGCAAGCATCACCCCGATTCCAGGAGCTGCGCGGTCGCCACCGCCGGTTCGTCTTCCCCGTGCTCGCGGCCTGCCTGGTCTGGTACCTGGCCTACGTGCTGCTCGCCGTCTACGCGCACGACTTCATGTCGACCCGGGTGTTCGGCAGCGTGAACCTCGCCATGGTGCTGGGCCTCGCCCAGGTCGTCACGACGTTCGCCGTGACCATGTGGTACGTCAGCTACGCCAACCGTCGCCTCGACCCGATCGCCGCCGAGATCCGCGACGAGATCGAGTCCGGCGCCGAGTTCGACACCCAGGCGGTGGCACGATGAGCGCCCTCGCCGCCGTGGACACCGCCCGCGTCGCGGCCGAGGCCGCTTCGTCGTCGCCGGGCGATCCCTGGCTCAACATCGCCATCTTCGGCGCCTTCGTGGCGATCACGATGGTCATCGTGTTCCGAGCCAGCCGCAACAACAAGACCGCGGCCGACTACTACGCGGCCGGACGCTCGTTCACCGGCGGCCAGAACGGCTCGGCCATCGCGGGAGACTACCTGTCGGCGGCGTCGTTCCTGGGCATCGTCGGTGCGATCGCGATCACCGGGTACGACGGGTTCCTCTACTCGATCGGGTTCCTCGTCGCGTGGCTCGTCGCCCTGCTGCTCGTCGCCGAGCTGCTGCGCAACACCGGCCGCTACACGATGGCCGACGTGCTCTCGTTCCGCCTCAAGCAGCGGCCCGTGCGCATCGCGGCCGCGCTGACGACCCTCGTGGTCTGCTTCTTCTACCTGCTCGCGCAGATGGCGGGCGCGGGCGGACTCGTGTCGCTGCTGCTCGGCATCACCGACACGCTCGGCCAGTCGCTCGTGATCACCGTGGTCGGCGCGCTCATGATCCTCTACGTGCTCATCGGCGGCATGAAGGGCACCACCTGGGTGCAGATCATCAAGGCCGTGCTGCTCATCGCCGGCGCCGGCGTCATGACGGTCTGGGTGCTCGCGCTGAACGGCTTCAACTTCAGCACCCTGCTCGAGAACGCGGTCGAGGCCACCGGCAACCCCGCGATCCTCGACCCGGGTCTCAAGTACGGCGTCTCGGATGTCTCGAAGATCGACTTCGTCTCGCTCGGCCTCGCCCTCGTGCTCGGCACCGCGGCCCTGCCGCACGTGCTCATGCGCTTCTACACGGTGCCCACCGCGAAGGAGGCCCGCAAGTCGGTCGTCTGGGCGATCTGGCTCATCGGCATCTTCTACGTGTTCACGCTCGTGCTCGGATACGGCGCCGCGGCCCTCGTCGGCCCCGAGACGATCGCGGCCGCTCCCGGCGGCGCGAACTCGGCGGCCCCGCTGCTCGCCTTCGCGCTCGGCGGACCGTTCCTGCTCGGCCTCATCTCGGCGATCGCGTTCGCGACGATCCTCGCGGTCGTCGCCGGACTCACGATCACGGCCGCGGCGTCGTTCGCGCACGACATCTACGCGAGCGTCATCAAGAAGGGCAAGCCCGAGGCGGGTGCCGAGGTCAAGGTCGCGCGTCGCACGGTCATCGTCATCGGCATCGTCGCGATCCTCGGCGGCATCGGCGCGAACGGGCAGAACGTCGCGTTCCTCGTGGCGCTCGCCTTCGCGGTGGCCGCATCGGCCAACCTGCCGACGATCATCTACTCGCTGTTCTGGAAGCGCTTCACGACCAAGGGCGCGCTCTGGAGCATGTACGGCGGCCTCATCTCGGCCATCGTGCTCATCATCTTCTCGCCGGTCGTCTCGGGCTCCGAGACGTCGATGTTGAAGACGGCGGAGATCAACTTCGCGATCTTCCCGCTCTCGAACCCCGGCATCGTCTCGATCCCGCTGGCGTTCCTGCTCGGCTGGATCGTCACGATGCTCGACAAGACCAAGGAGGACCCGAAGAAGCAGTCCGAGATGGAGGTGCGTTCGCTGACCGGCGTCGGAGCCGAGAAGGCGACCCAGCACTGAGAGACCGCCGGCGTGGGGCGCCGGCCAGCAGGTTCCGGCGGTGGGCGGGGGAGTGCCCGCCGCCGGGGCGGCTTCGACGCGGCGGGAATGCCTGCCCGTGCCGCGTCGAACGAACAGGCGGGGCGGATGCCGCGGCCGAACGGCCGTGACATCCGCCCCGTTTCTCGTGCCCGGTCGCGGCGCGCCGGTTACGACTTGGAGCCGCGCCGACGCCGTGCGATGCCCCAGGAGATCAGGCCGACCCCGACGACCGCGACGATCGGCCCGACGATCGCCCAGAGCATCTCGCCGCTCATGGCCGAGCCGGGCAGGATGCCGATGCCCTGGAGCGTCCAGACCACCCCCGACAGCGTCAGCAGCCCGCCGATGACGATGAGCACGAAGTTCATGGGATCCGCCCTTCTCCGAGGCATCCGCCTCACATGTTGATCATGTGCCCCGCGAGGCCGTGGAACGCCTCCTGCAACGCCTCCGACAGCGTCGGGTGCGTGTGCACGTTGCGCGCGAGCTCGAGGGCGCCGAGGTCCCACTTCTGGGCGAGGGTCAGCTCGGGCAGCAGCTCCGAGACTTCCGGGCCCACCATGTGGCCGCCGAGCAGCTCGAGGTACTTGGCGTCGGCGACGAGCTTCACGAACCCGACGGGCTCGCCGAGGCCGTTCGCCTTGCCGTTGGCGCTGAAGGGGAACTTCGAGACGACCACGTCGTAGCCCTCGTCGCGGGCCTGCTGTTCGGTCAGCCCGAACGAGGCGACCTGCGGCGAGCAGAACGTGGCGCGCGGCATCATGCGGTAGTCGCCGAGTTCCATGGTCTCGGCATCGCCGATGGTCTCGGCGGCCACGACGCCCTGCGCCTCGGCCACGTGGGCGAGCATGAGCTTGGCGGTGACGTCGCCGATGGCGTAGATGTGCGGCACGTTGGTGCGCATGCGCTCGTCGATCGCGATGGCCCCGCGCTCGGTCAGCTGCACGCCCGCGGTCTCGAGGCCGAAGCCCTCGACGTTCGGCGCGAAGCCCACCGAGATGAGCGCCTTGTCGACCTCGAGCGTGCTGCCCTCGCCGTTCGCCGCGGTGTAGGTGACGGTGACGGATGCCCCGTTCTCGACGACCGTCTCGACCTTCGTCGAGGTCAGGATCGGCACGCCGAGGTTGCGGTACTGGCGCGTGATCTCCTTCGAGACCTCGACGTCTTCATTGGGCAGCGCCCGGTCGAGGAACTCGATGACGGTCACGTCGACGCCGTAGTTCTTCAGCACGTAGGCGAACTCCATGCCGATGGCGCCCGCGCCGACGATGGCGATCGAGCGCGGCAGGTCGCGCGTGAGGATCTGCGTCTCGTAGGTCACGACGTTCTGCGAGAGCTGCACGCCGGGCAGCAGGCGCACGCGCGAGCCGGTCGCGATGATCGCGTTGGCGAAGGTCACCTGCTCGACTGTGCCGTCGGCCTTCGCGACGTCGATCGAGTTCGGGCCGGTGAACGACCCGCGCCCGTCGAACTCGGTGATGCCGTTCTTCTTCATCAGGAAGTGCACGCCCTTGACGTGCTTCTCGGACACCTGGCGGCTGCGGTCGAACGCCACCCCGAAGTCGAAGTGCGCGTCGCCGGAGATGCCGAAGGTCGCGGCCTGGTCGTGGAAGATGTGCGCGAGCTCCGCGTTGCGCAGCAGCGCCTTCGAGGGGATGCAGCCGACGTTGAGGCACACGCCGCCCCAGTACTTCTCTTCAATGACGGCGACCTTCTGGCCGAGCTGGGCTGCGCGGATGGCGGCCACGTAGCCGCCGGGGCCCGCGCCGAGGACGATGACGTCGAAGTGTGTGGTCATGCCAGCCAGCCTATGCACCCGGGCCCCGCCCGGGGCGGTCAGGCCGACGGTTCGTCGCGCGGATCCGGCAGGTAGGCCGTGATGTCGAGCGGCTCGGTCGGCGGCAGCTCGAGCGCGGCCGGGTCGATGGTGGGGTTGCTCATGCGGTGCTCCTCGCGTCGCGGCGGTCGATCGATCGGGCTCAGGATGCCGGTGGCGTGCGTGTCGTCCGCGTGCGACGCCCGAGGGAATCGGCCACCGTCACCATGGCGAGCGCGGATGCCGAGGCCACCGCGACGCACGCGGCGACCACGATGAACGTGAGCACGCCCTGGCCTCGCGACCCGGGCGCGAGCGCCGCCGAGAAGGCGAGCATCGCGGCTCCGGCCGCCAGGCTCGCGACCCTCGCGGCCAGGATCGCCCCGGCGATGCCGACGATCACGGTTCGTGTGCGCATGGCGTCCACCTCCTTCTGGAGAGGGTGTTTCCGCGCGTACGGCCGGCGTTACCGCGCCATGGTCCCGATCTTCGGGGTCATTCGAAGGCCTCGTAGCCCCAGACCGAGGGCGCCTGCACATCGGTGCGGTCGTGCCCGACGTAGGTGGTCTCGATCGTGATGATGCCGAGGCCCTCGTCGGAGACGACGACGTGGTCGACGAACTCGCCGGGCGCCCGCGACGCGGTCGAGAACGAGATGCCGGACCGGCCCAGCCGGTCGACGACCTCGCCCTCGACCTCGAGGTCGGGCAGGCTCGCGAGGAACTCCAGCGCAGCCTTCGACTGCTCGGTCGTGAGGCGGCGTTCGCCGAGGAGCCCGCGCAACTCGTTGACGTACTCGCCGGTCGTGTAGGTCGCCGCTCCCATCGGAGCGCGGAGGAAGGCGCCGAATTCGGCCGCGGAGTTCGGGGGCGTGCCGTACATCGGCTGCCATTCCCCGGGTCCGAAGTCCTGCTCCCAGGCCAGGCTGCCGACCTCGTAGCCCTCGACGACGATCGGGCGGCCGTCGGAGTCGTAGGGTTCGCCGCGCCTGACCTCGATCCGGGCGCCCTGGGGGCCTTGCTCGAAGGTCCGGATCTCGGGGTTGATCGTGACCTGCTCGATCGTGCCGTCGTCGCCGACGACCATGTTGCGGTACCACGACTGGGTCTTGACCGTGGTCGTCGTCGTCGGTCCCGGTGCCAGTTTCGTGCTGAGGCCCATCAGCAGTTCCTCCGGCGTGCCGTCGATCGGGGTGGGGTGGAGCAGGGGCGGCGTCGCCGCCGCGTAGACGGTCGCCGGCCGAGCGATCACCAGCATGCCGATCGCGACGGCGAGGAGCAGGGCGACAGCTGCCGCGACCGACAGGAAGATGGGCGAGCGGCGCCGGGGCCGCGCCGCCGGGAGGCTCGTCGTGATGCGACGCAGGCGGGTCTCGGCGGACGGCGAGAGGTCGTCGCCGCGGCGAGGGAGGTCCGGGCGGGCGTCGCTGAGGCGCCGGCTGAGTTCGAAGTCGTTCACGATGCCTCCCCGTTCAGGGTCGCGACGGCCGAGGGCACCACGGCCAAGGCGGCCTCGAGGCGCTTCTTCGCCCGGTGCAGCCGCACCCGAAGCGTCGCGGCGGAGCATCCGAGGATCTCGGACATCTCCTCGCGCGTGAGGTCCTCCCAGAACGCCATCCAGATCAGCTCCCGATCGGCCGGATCGAGGCGGTTCACGGCCGCCCGCACGTCGAGTGCGTCGTCGGAGGCGGCCGCGGCGGGGTCGCGGTGGTTCGCCTCCGCCTGCTCGACCCTTCGCGTGTGCCGGGTGCGGCCGCGGTAGTGATTGCCGACGACGTTGCGCAGCGCGGAGTACAGCCACGCGATCGTGAACACGTACGCGGCCTCGTCGCGGCGACGCCAGGCCTGCGCGAAGACCTCGGCCGCGGCATCCTCGGCATCGCCGACGTTGCTCAGCCGGTTGTAGGCGGCCGAGACGAGCACCGGATGGTACGTGCGGAACAGCACCTCGAACTCCCGCTCACCCATTCGGGATCGCGGACGTCGAAGCTGGGGACATCATCACATTCTGGGGTGTTTCCGGCACGTGCCCGTGCGTTACCGCGGATGCCGGGTTCGGCTCACGTCGGGCCCGACCCGGCCCGACTCATCCGATGAGCGTTCCGGCGAGGACCAGTACGGCGAGGGCCATCGCGGCCACCTGGGCGCGCCCGACCCCGTCGTGCACTCGGGCGAAGGCGTACACGCTCAGCACGGCGTACGCGACCGCGCCCAGCGAGACGATCGCCGTGACGAGGGCGGGCCCGATCGCGCTCGCATGCCCGTGCGCGCCCTGGGGCGCGACCGGGGCGACCGCTCCCGCGATGCTCGCGAGTCGCAGGGCCGCAGAGAGCAGCATGCCGAGCATCGCGTGCCTCGACACCCAGGTCTGCGCCCCCGTCGGCCGTCGCGGACCCCGGTGCCGACGCACGGCGGCCAGCGCCATGGCGGCCGTGAGCAGGATCACCGCCCAGACGAGCGGCGGCAGCAGGCCGACGAGCGTCGTGTCCAGCAGTGCCGTGAGCACGAGTGCGAGCCCGGCGAGTTCCGGTGCACGAGCGCCGCGACGGCGGCCGCGGACTCCCGAACCGTCGGCGGTTCCGGAGCCGCTCGCGGTTCCCCGCTCGTGCGGAGCGGGCTCGGCGTTCAGCGTGCGCCCTCCGCGACGGGGTCTGCCGCATCGCTCGTCGTGTGCGGCGCGGGCCGGCGGCGGACGGCGATCGAGAGCACCGCGGCGATGATGCAGAGCGCCGCGCCGCCCCACCACGCGTAGGTGTAGGTGCCGAAGGTGTCCCGGATGACGCCGGCGCCGAGGGCCGCGGCCGCAGCGCCCAGTTGGTGCGCGGCGAAGACCCAGCCGAAGACGATGGTTCCGCGGTCGCCGAAGATCTCACGGCAGAGGGCGGCGGTCGGCGGCACGGTCGCGACCCAGTCGAGACCGTAGATGACCACGAACAGCACCATGCTCGGGTGCACGACATCCGCCAGCAGCGACGGCAGGAGCACGAGGCCGACACCGCGGAACCCGTAGTACGCCACCAGCAGGATTCGCGGATCGAACTTGTCGGTGAGCCAGCCCGACGCGACGGTGCCGACGATGTCGAAGATGCCGACCACCGCGAGCAGGGCGGCGGCGGTGGTGGTGGCCATCCCGTGGTCGTGCGCGGAGGGGATGAAGTGGATGCCGATGAGCCCGTTCGTGGTCGCCCCGCAGATGGCGAAGGCGATCGCCAGCGCCCAGAACGATCGATGTCTCGAGGCGAACGCCAGCCCCTCGAGCGCGCGTCGGGCCGCGTTCCCTGTTGGGCGGGCCGGCGTGACGTAGGTCGCCGGGTCGGCGCCGTACGGCAGTACGCCGCGGTCTTCGGGGCGGTCGCGCAGCACGAGCCAGACGATCGGCACGGCCGCGAGGGCGACGGCCGCAACGAGCAGGGACGCAGCGCGCCATCCCGTCGATTCGGCGATCTGGGCGACGGGCGGCAGGAAGATCAGCTGGCCCGTGGCGGATCCCGCGGTGAGGATGCCCATGACGAGCCCCCTGCGTCGCTCGAACCATCGGTTCGCGACGGTCGCGGCGAACGCCAGGGCCATCGAACCGGTGCCGAGGCCGATGAGCACGCCCCAGAAGACGAGCAGCTGCCACGACGCGGTCATCAGCACGCTTCCGCCGGCGCCGAGCGCGACCAGCGTGAGCGCGACCGCGACCACCTGGCGGATGCCGAAGCGATCCATGAGCGCGGCGGCGAACGGCGCCGTGAGGCCGTAGAGGAGCAGGTTCACGCTGACGGCCAGCGACATGACCGTCGTCGACCAGTCGAACTCCTCGTGCAGGGGCACCATGAGGGCTCCGGGGGCGGCGCGGAAGCCGGCTGCCGCGAGCAGTGCGAGGAAGGCGACCGCGGCGACCCACCACGCGGGGTGGATCCGACGCGTGCGGCCCACCGGGTTCGCGGCGAGCGGTTCGCGGTCCGTGGGCGCGGTCATGCGCGTCGCGGGCGTTCGACGAGGACGGGTGCGGAGGTGCGCATGCGGGACCTTCTGATCGTGCGACGCGGTCGCGATCGAGTTCAGGACGACTTCTTTGAAGAAAGCTACACTAGCGGTGAGCACCGCCGACGACGAGAGGACGAGGGATGCCGCTGCGATCCGACTGGTCGACCGAGCAGTGCCCGATCCGGCGCTCGCTCGACGTGCTCGGCGACCCGTGGGTGCTCCTGATCATCCGCGACGTGCTGCACGGTCGAGGCCGCTTCGATGCGCTGCGCGACAACCTGCGCATCTCCGAGGCGGTGCTCAGCCGTCGCCTGGCGGCCATGGTCGAGGCCGACCTGCTCGTGCGCGTCGAGTACCGCGACGGCAATCGCATCCGTCAGGGCTACGCCGCCACCGACGCCGCGGCCGAGTTGCTGCCGGTGCTGCAGCAACTCGCGATCTGGGGCGAACGTCACACCAGCGTGCCCGAGGGCGGCGGGCACATGGCGATGGTCCATGAGCCCTGCGGGCACGAGACCGTGCAGGGCGAGACCTGCAGCGCCTGCGGCCAGGTGCTCCGTCCCGAGCAGATGACCTGGGTGAAGCCGTGGAAGAACGCCCGCGACCGGCTCCAGCCCGCGGGCACCCTCGTGGCATGACGGTGTGCTTGTGACGTGACTGTGCCTCGTGGCGTGACCGGGCCTCGTGGTGTGACCGGCCCTCGCGACGACGGATGCCTCAGGCCGCCGCCCGCCACGGGAGGCGACGGTCGGCGAGCACGAGGGCGAGCACGACCGCGCCCAGCCCGACGATGACGAGCGCGATCGCGTGCAGGCCCTGGTCGGTGGCCTCGGTCGGGAAGGCGAATCCGAGCACTGCGGCCGCCCCGATCGCGCCGAGGTTGGTGCTCGTGCGCAGCAGTCCTGCCGCGACGCCGATGCGCGCGGCATCCGTCTGCAGGTAGAGGGCCGTCTGGTTCGCGACGCCCGTGAGGCCGGTGACCGCGCCGAACAGCAGGCTGAGCGCGATCAGGAGCACGACCGGCGTCGCGTCGTCGACGGCGAGCACGGCGAGCCCGCCGAGCACGACGACCGATGCACTGCCGATGAGCGGGCCGCGTACGAACGCCCGTCGCGCCACGAGCGCCGAGCCGATCGCGCCGACCACGGTCATCGGCAGCATCACGAGGCCCGAGACGCTCGCCGCGAGGCCGCGCCCCTGCTCGAGCCACTGCACGTAGCCGTAGAGCACGAGGTACATCGCGACCTGGGTGAGGAACTGGCGCGTGTAGGTGCGCACGAGCGGCCCGTTCGCGGCGAGCATGCGCACGTCGATGAACGGATGCCGCGCCCGCAGTTCCCACCCCACCAGGCCGGCGGCGGCGACGACCGCGACGCCGAGCAGCCACCAGGCGGGCCCGTCGGCGACCGTCTGCAGGAACACGATGACCGACACGATCGCCGCGGCGAACGCGAGCATGCCGAACGGGTCGACGGCGCTCGCGAGCTCGCGCGGTCGACGAGCGGAGGCCGCGACGGGCTCGTCTCGCGGGACCCAGGCGAGCGCCATCGCGATGCCGATGAGCCCCATCGGGATGTTGACCGCGAAGACCGCGCGCCAGTCCCAGACGCCCACGAGCACTCCGCCGAGCGGCAGGCCGAGCGCCGCGGTCACCTGCGCGGCGATCGACATGGCGCCGAGCACGGGGCCGGGGACGCCCGTGCCGAGCCGATCGGCACGCTGTCGGATGAGCATCATCGCCGTGGGGTTGCCGGCCGCGGTGCCGAGGCCGATGAGCACCCGAGAGACGATCAGCCAGCCGAACGAGGGAGCGAAGGCGCCGACGATTCCGGCGATGGTGACGACGACGAGTCCGGCGAGGAAGATCCGGCGCGGCCCGAACACGACCGCGAGCTTGCCCAGTGCGGGCTGGGCGACGGCGCTCGTGACGTAGACGGCGGCGACGAGGATCGCCGTCTGACCGGTGCCGACGTCGAACGCCGTCGCGATCGCGACGAGCGAGGTCGCGATGATCGACGAGTTGATCGGGTTGAGGGTCGATCCCCAGACGAGCGGGGCGACGAACCGTGCCGGGAACGGGCGACCGTCGGGCGACGGCGTCGCCCCGGTGCCCGGCCCCGGCTCGGCGACCCGGGTCACGCGCCGGCTGCGGCCTGCGCTCCGGCTGCGGTCGCGGGCAGCAGGGCGATGACCTCGGCGACCGTGCCGGTCTCGCCGATGCTCGGGAACACGAGTCCGACGCTGTTGTCGTGCGCGGCGAGGCTCGAGTCGGTCATCGCATCGGTCGCGATGGTGACGTGGTAGCCGTGCTCCCACGCGGCGCGTGCGGTCGACTCGACGCCCTTGCTCGTGGCGATGCCGACGACCACGACCTGCGTGACCCCGCGCGCCTGCAGCTGCTCGTGCAGGTCGGTGTTCTGGAACGCGCCCCAGGTGCGCTTGGTGATGCGGATGCCCTCGCCGTCGATCTCGGGCACGAGTGCCATCAGTTCGGGATTCGCGAGCGGCGACGGTGCGGCGGGCGCGCCTTCGGCGGCGGCCTTCGCGGCCTGGGCGGCCATGGCGAGCCCGGCCTCGGTGCGACCGGGTGCGCGGCCCGCGGCCTGCACGAGCACGACGGGCAGTCCGCGCTCGCGGAACGCATCGGCGAGCTGCGCCGCCTTCGCGATGACCTGGTCGACGTCGTGCACGGCCGGCAGGCGCGTGATGGCGTGCTGCAGGTCGATGACGACGAGGGCGACGGTGGGATCGATGGTGCTGAGGGTCATGCGCTGGGTCCTTCTGAGTGGTTCGGATGCTGCGGGCGGGCGTGCGCCGCTCGGGTCACGGGTCGAGCAGGCGGTCGAGCAGGTCGACCGCCTCGCCGATCGTGCGTCGTTCGGCCTCGGTCAGCCGCTCGGTCATGCCGCGAACGAGCCAGGAGTTCTTGTTGGCGCGGGCGCGCAGGATCGAGGCCTGGGCATCGTCGGTCAGGAACACGAGCTGCGCGCGACCGTCGTCGGGGTCCGGCCTGCGGTCGATGATGCCGAGCTTGACCAGTTCGGCGATCGTGGCGCTCATCGACTGCGGGCGCACGCCCTCGAGGCGCGCGAGCTCCGAGATGGTCGCGGTCTCGGCGCCGGCGAGGTGGTGCAGCACGGTGGCCTGGCTCGGGCTGAACTCCTGCAGGCCGCCCTCGGCGCGTAGGCGCCGCACGAGCCGGGCGCTCGTCACGCGCAGGGCTGCGGCGGTCGCCTCGAGGTCGAAGTCGTCGGAGGGCATACCGCCGAGCCTAGCATTTGTTCAGGCAAACTGCGCAGTTTGCCTGAATGGAATGGGTTCGTCACGCCATCCGGATGCCTGGAATTCAGGCGGATGCTGCGAACACCGCGTCGAGCGACGGGTGCAGGTGCCGCGTCGTGAGCACCGTCGTGGCGTGCCGTGCCCCGGCTTCGAGCGCGTCGTCGAGCGAGGACCCCGCGAGGTGGGCGTCGAGCACGCCCGACATGAAGGCGTCGCCCGCGCCGTTCGTGTCGACGACCTCGACCGGAACCGCCGCGACGCGGTGCACGCGCAGGTCGGCGTCGACCGCGACGGCTCCGTCGGCTCCGAGCGTGCAGACGACGACGGATGCCCCGCCCAGCACGCATCGCTCCATGAACGGCACCGGGTCGTCGCCGATGCGGTCGGCGTTCATGAAGATCCAATCCGCGGCCTCGATGAACGGGCGGTGGAACTCGGCCGATCCGTCGTAGTCGTGGATATCGGTCCAGATCGGCCGACCGGTCGCGCGTGCCGTGGCGATGAGCCCGCGCGAGCGCTCCGAGAGGTCGAGCACGATCGCTGCGGCATCCGTCATCGCCTGCACCAGTTCGGCCGATGCCGGCGTGCCCGGGTCGGCGGGTGTCGACAGGTAGAGCGAGACGCGTTCGCCCGCCGCGGTCATGAGGTTGAGGTGGCGCTCGGTGGCGTCGGCGGGCAGGTCGTCGACCTCGATGCCGGATGCCGCGAGCAGGCGTCGCACGCGCTCGCCGTCGGCGTCCGTGCCGATGAGCGTGTGCAGGCGCACCTCGTGGCCGAGCCCGACGAGTCCGAGCGCCTTGCCCGCCGAGGTGCCGCCGATCGTCTCATGCTCGGCGAGCGCGAACTGCATGTGCGGCACCGGCTCGGGCAGGCGGTCGAGCAGCACGATGCGGTTCCACGATGCGGCGCCGGAGATCACGATGGGAGCGGTCATGCGGGCCAGCCTGCCGCACCGGCGTCACCCATTGCAAGCGCTTGCAGAACCTGCACGCCCGCGGGCTTCCCTGCGCGCCCGAGGGCTTCCATGCGCGGACGCAGATGGCCGCCAGTTGGCACGGGAAGCGACCATTCGCGACCGCGCGACCGGATGCGACGCGAGGGAGGGCGCGAGCAGCGCGTGGCTGCCGACCTTCGGCGGGATCCGGACATCGAGTTCCTGCCGGCTCGGCGTGCGACCGGCGCGGGCGTAGCCTCTCCAGAGTGAACGCCAGCCCCACCCCCACCGCACCCGCCACGAGCGCGACCGGCAGCCCCGCGGCATCCGGCCCTCGCACCTCGGGCCAGGTCTCGACCCTGCTGCAGTTCGTCGCGATGGGGCTCGTGTGGGGCTCGAGCTTCCTGTTCATGAAGGTCGCGCTCGAGGGCGTCTCGTTCGGGCAGGTCGCGTGGTCGCGCACGGTGCTCGGGGCGCTCGCGCTCGGCGTGATCGTGCTGATCATGCGCCCGCGCGTCGCCCGACCCGACGGCACCCCGGGGCCGATCCTGCCGCGCGAGCGCATCGTCTGGCTGCACTTCCTGGTGGTGTCGCTCACGACCTGCGTCATCCCGTACCTGTGCTTCTCCTGGGCCGAGCAGTACGTCTCGTCGAGCCTCGCATCGATCTACAACGCGACGACGCCGATCATGACGGCGCTCATGGCGACGCTCGTCTTCCGCGTCGAGCGACTGGGGCTCAGCCGATGGGCCGGTGTGGGCGTCGGCATCGTGGGCGTGATCGTCGTGATCGGCCCGTGGCAGTACTCGGCGTTCACCGGGTCGCTCGCCGGCCAGCTCGCGTGCCTCGTCGCGACGCTCTGCTACGGCTTCACGTTCGGCTACCAGCGCAAGTTCCTCAGCCAGCGCCCGATCGCGCCGGCGACGTTCGCGTTCCTCTCGATCGGCGTCTCGGCGGTGGTCATGCTCGCCCTCACGCCGTGGCTCGCGCTCGAGCCCGTCGACCTCGACTGGACGATCGTCGGTGCGCTGCTCGCGCTCGGCATCCTCGGCACGGGCCTCGCCTACATCTGGAACATCAACGTGCTGCGCAAGTGGGGCCCAACCGCGACCTCGACGGTGACCTACGTGACGCCCGTCGTCGGGGTGACGCTCGGCATCCTGCTGCTCGGCGAGCGCTTCTCGTGGCACGAGCCGATCGGCGCCGCGCTCGTGCTGCTCGGCATCCTGCTCACGCAGGGCAGGCTCCGGATGCCGCGGCGCCGCGCCCGCGCGTAGGCGGTCGCACGCGGCATCCGCCGGTCTCGAGACCGCTGCGCCCCGCGACCGGCGGAACGCGCCATGCGAGACAACCGTCTCGCAGGGGTTGACAGTCGCGCCTCTAGGTGGTTGGTTAGTCAGTGAAGTAACTAACCAACGAACCAAGCAGGGCGAGGCGGCATGGACGAATCGCGACCGATCTTCATCCAGATCACCGAACAGGTCGAGAACGACATCATCGACGGCACGCTCGCCGAGGGCGCGCAGATCCCGTCGATCAACGAATTCGCGACCTTCCACCGCATCAACCCGGCGACCGCGCTGCGGGGCGTCAACCGGCTCGTCGACGACGGGACCGTCGAGAAGCGAAGGGGCATCGGAATGTTCGTCACCATCGGCGCCAGGGAGCGCCTCATCGAACGGCGTCGAGCCGACTTCGCCGACACCTACATCAGACCGCTCATCGTCGAAGCCGAGAAGCTCGGGCTCGACGTCGACCAGCTCGCTGCGCTCATCCGCGCGGAAAGGATCGAATCATGACCACCGTCGTTCGCGCGCAGGGCCTGACCAAGCGCTACGGCTCGTTCACGGCTGTCGACGCCGTCGACTTCACGCTCGAAGAGGGCCGCATCTACGGCCTCCTCGGTCGCAACGGCGCCGGCAAGACCACCATCATGCAGCTGCTCACCGGCCAGCTCTTCGCGAACGGCGGCGAGCTCGAGGTGTTCGGCCGAACGCCCGCCGAGCACGCCGACGTGCTGCGACGGCTCTGCTTCATCGCCGAGTCGCAGCGCTACCCCGAGGACTTCACGCCCGCGCACGTCTTCAAGGCCGCCCCGTGGTTCTTCGAGAACTGGGACGCCGCGTTCGCCGAGCGTCTCGTCGCCGACTTCCGCCTGCCCACGAAGCGCCGCATCAAGAAGCTCTCGCGCGGCCAGCTCTCCGCGGTCGGCGTCATCGTCGGGCTCGCGAGCCGTGCGCCCCTGACGTTCTTCGACGAGCCGTACCTCGGCCTCGACGCGGTCGCGCGCCACATCTTCTACGACCGGCTGCTCGAGGACTACGCCGAGCACCCCCGCACGATCGTGCTCTCGACGCACCTGATCGACGAGGTCGCGAACCTGCTCGAGCACGTGATCCTCATCGACCAGGGCCGCATCCTGCTCGATCGCGACGCCGAGGAGGTGCGCGGCTCGGCGACCACCATCGCCGGCGCACGGGCGGCGGTCGACGCGTTCACCGCCGACCGGCCGGTGATCGGCCGCGAGGGCATCGGCGGACTCGCATCCGTCACCATCGACGGGCGTCTCGACCAGGCTGAGCGCATCCGCGCCGCGGAGCTGGGCCTCGAGCTCGCGCCCGTGTCGCTCCAGCAGCTCATCGTCCACCTCACCGGCACCGACCTCGCCGGCACGGCCGAACAGGAGAAGGCAGCATGACCACCGCAACCGCGACCCCGCTCGTGCGCACCGAGAGCCGCTCGCGCCTCAACGAGATCTGGCGCATCGTGCGCCTGCACACGGTGAACCCGTCGATCTTCTTCGGCATCCCGTGGCTGATCCTCGGCGGCGCGTGGGCGATCACGATGGTGCTCGCGCTCATCGTGTCGAGCGCCTCCGGCGCGCCGGCCGACGACATCCTCACCGGCTTCCGGTACAGCTGGGCGGTGCTCTCGCCGCAGTGGTACCTCGTGGCGGTGGGCGTGCAGGCCATCGCGTTCACGTTCTCGTTCGCGCTCGGCTTCGGCGCGACCCGGCGCGACTACTGGCTCGGCACGAGCATCATGTTCGTGTTCGTCGCGGTCGAGATGGCCGCCGCGATCGCCACGCTCGTGCAGCTCGAGAAGCTCACGAACGGGTGGTGGATCGGCGCAGGCATGTTCGACGCGCTCTGGTACGGGCAGACGACGTGGCTGAACGACTTCTACACGTCGTTCGCGCTGCAGATGTTCGTGCTCTTCGTCGGCGCCGGCGCCACGACCGTCTACATGCGGTGGCGCATGAAGGGCATGCTCTCGCTCGCCGCGGCGGTCGTCGTGATCGTCCTCGGAGGCCTCGCGCTGCTCACCGCGACCAACTCGTGGGTCGGCCTCTGGACCTGGCTCGCGTCGATCGGCATCACGGGCGTCTTCACGATCGTGCTCGGCCTCGCCGTCGTCTTCGCCGTCGGCGGGTACCTCGTGATCCGGCGGGCGACTCCGCGCTGATCGAGGCCCCGGCTTCGGGCGCAGCAGGGCCGCGGCGCGGCATCCGGTGGGGGTCGGATGCCGTGCCGCACCCGTGTGCGGTGTACATCTGCAGTCGGATGCCGCGAGCCGGCGAATACGCCCCGCGCCCGACGCGCGGCGGCGGCCGCCCGAGCAGGCTGGAAGCATGAGTTCGTACGTGATCGAGGCGGCAGGCCTCAGCAAGACCTTCGGAACCGCGCACGCGCTGGCGGGCGTGAGCCTTCAGGTGCACACCGGCGAGTCGCTCGCCATCATGGGCGCCTCGGGGTCGGGCAAGACGACCCTGCTGCACTGCCTCGCGGGCATCATCTCGCCCGATTCCGGCACGGTCGGCTTCCGTTCCGGCATCGGGCTGGTGCCGGTCACCGAGCTCGGCGAGCGCGAACGTTCGCGACTGCGCCGGGAGGCGTTCGGGTTCGTCTTCCAGCAGGGGCTCCTCATCCCGGAGCTCACCGCGGTCGAGAACGTCGCGCTCGCCCTCATGCTCAACGGGATGCCGCGGGCGACCGCCGAGCAGCACGCCAGGGGTTGGCTGGCGGCCCTCGGCCTGGCGGGCATGGAGGATCGCCGCATCGGGCAGCTCTCTGGCGGGCAGGCGCAGCGCGTGGCCATCGCCCGTGCGCAGGTCACCGGTGCGAGCGTCGTGTTCGCCGACGAGCCGACCGGCGCGCTCGACTCGCAGACCAGCGCCGAGGTCATGACCGCGCTGCTCGACTCGACGACCGGTCAGGGGCGCACGCTCGTGGTCGTCACGCACGACGCTGAGGTCGCGGCCAGGTGCTCGCGCGTCGTCGAGATGCGCGACGGTCGCATCGTGGGCGAGCGACCGGGCGCGCGCAGCCTGCACCCCGCCGCCGCGGCACGCCTCGGGGCGCAGGGTGCCGGAGTCGCCGCGGCGACCGACGCCTCCTCCACGGGCTCGACCGAGGGGCTGCGGGCATGATCGCCCGGGTCGCCTGGCTGCTCGCACGCCCGGGATCGGCCGGCGCCGCGGCATCCGTGCTCCCGGTCGTCGCCTTCGGCGTGGTCACCGCGCTGCTGCTCACGGTCGCGGGCGGCGCGCAGACGTTCTTCACGTGGACGGACGAGCCGGCGATGCTCTACCAGTCGCTCGCGGTCATCGCGCTCGTGCTGCTCGTCGTGCCGCTCGTCTCGCTCGGCGGTGCGGCCGCACGACTCTCGGCCAGGCGGCGCGACGATCGGCTCGCGACCCTGCGACTGCTCGGGGCGACGCCCGGCGTCGTGCGCGCGCTCGCCGTCATCGAGGCCGCCGCCTTCGCCCTCGTCGGCGCGGTGCTCGGCGTGCTGGCGTACCTCGCGGCGGTGCCGCTCATCGGGCTCATCCCGTTCCGAGGCGAGCCGCTCGGTGCGGCAGGCGTGCTGCTGCCCTGGTGGGTGCTCGTGCTCGCCCCGATCGCGGTGGCGGCGCTCGCCGCGGCCAGCGCGGTGCTCGGGCTGCGACAGGTCGTGATCTCGCCGCTCGGCGTGCGCACCCGTCAGGAGGCGCCCCGCCTGCACTGGATCCGCGTGGTCGTCGGCATCGCGGTCATCGCGCTCGGCTACGCGTTGATGAGCGTGATCGGCGTCGCGCAGTTCGCGCTCGCGCTCATCACCATGCTCGCGGTCGCCTTCGGCGGCACGCTCGCGGTGCTCAACCTCGTCGGGCCGTGGGTGATCCGGCTCGTCGCGAGCGCGCAGGCGCGTCGGGCGAAGACGCCGGCGCGGCTCCTCGCCGCGCGCTCGGTGCTCGAGTCGCCGAAGGCGGCCTGGCGGCAGGTCGGCGGGGTCGCGATGACGAGCTTCATGGCCGTGTTCGCGGGCGTCGGCGTCGGCCTGCTCGGGGCGGTCGGCGATGCCGGAGGCGCGGGCGACCCCGAGTCGGCGCTGCTGCTCGAGGACATCCGCACCGGCATCCTGATCACCGTCGTCGGCTCGTTCCTCATGGTCGCGTGCTCGGTGGGCGTCGGGCAGGCCGCCGCGATCCTCGACCGCGCCGATCTCTACCGCAGCCTCGGCATGCTCGGAATGCCCGTCGCCACGATGGAGGCGGCCCGACGCCGCTCGGTCATGTCGCCGCTGCGCATCACGGCGATCGGGTCGGCGGTCGTCGCCGCGATCGTGATGCTGCCGCTCACGGGCATCACGCTCATCGTGGCACCGCTCTCGCTCGCGGTCATCGCCGGCGTGCTCGCGGCGGGCATCGGCATCGTGTGGCTCGGGCTCCTCGTGACCCGCCCGGTGCTCGAGCGGGCGTCGCTGGCGTGATGCTGCGCCGGGCCGGTCGCGCGGCCCGCCGGCGCGGGTAGGGTCGACGTATGACCAACGGCCCGATCGACGAACGTGATGCTGCGATGACCGAGCTCCTCGGCATCCGATCGAGCATCGACAACATCGATGCGGCGCTCATCCACCTGCTCGCCGAGCGGTTCAAGTTCACGCAGAAGGTCGGGCGCCTGAAGGCCGAGCACGGCCTGCCGCCGAGCGACCCGGGTCGCGAGCAGCGCCAGATCGCCCGCCTGCGGGACCTCGCGATCGACGCGCATCTCGACCCCGCGTTCGCCGAGAAGTGGTTCAACTTCGTGGTCGCCGAGGTGATCCAGCACCACGAGGAGATCGCGGGCGGGGCACGGCCCGAATGACCTGGTACCCGCTTGCGCTGCCCCCGCAGGCGGGCCGCCGATTCCTCGTCACGGGCGCCAACGCCGGCCTCGGGTTCTTCACCGCCGCACGGCTCGCAGCCGCGGGCGCGCACGTCGTGCTCGCCGGGCGCAGCGCCGAGCGGCTCGACGCCGCACGTTCCGCGATCCGCGAGGTCAGGCCCGCGGCATCCGTCGAGGCGATCGTCATCGACCTGTCGTCGCAGGCCTCGGTGCTGCGCGCGACCGACGCGCTGCTCGACGTCGAGCCGTTCGACGGCATCGTGGCCAACGCGGGCATGGTGCACACGCCGCGCACCCGCGAGCTCTCGGTCGACGGCGATGAGCTCGTGCTCGCGACCAACGTGCTCGGGCACTTCACGATGCTCGCCCGGCTGGTGCCCCACCTCACGCTCGGCGCCCGGGTCGTGTCGCTCGGGTCGCTGTCGTCGCGACTCTCGACGTTCCGCATGAGCGACCTGCAGCTCGAGCACGGCTACGACTCGTGGCGGGCGTATGCGCAGTCGAAGATCGCGACGCAGATCCTCGGCTTCGAGCTCGACCGGCGCCTGCGCGCGGCCGGCGTGGCCGTCTCGAGCGTCGTCGTGCAGCCCGGCTACTCGATCGGCGGGCTCACTCCGACCGTTCCCGGCGTCAACGAGCCCGACCGCGCGAAGCGGCTCCGCGACTCGTTCCAGCTCTGGGCGCAGGGCAAGCACCGCGGCGCCGAGGTCGCCCTGCACGCGCTCACGGCACCGGATGTCACGGGCGGCCAGTACTGGGGTCCCCAGCTCCTCACGCGGGGCCGGCCGAGCCTGCAGCGGCCGACCCGCACGTCGACGAACGAGAAGCTCGCCGCGAGGTTCTGGACCTTCGCCGAGGAGACGACCGGGCGCGAGTTCGCGGTCGGGGCATGAGCTCGTCCGAGCCTCGACCCGAGGCCGGATTCCTGCGCGGGCTCGTGGGCCGCTTCTTCGCGAGGCCGAACGTGCGACGCACGATCTCGCGCGTCGTGGTGGTGGTCGGCGCCCTGCTCATGGTCTTCGCATTGCTCACCGCCAGGTACGGGTACCTCGTGGTCGGCATCATCGTGGTCGGGCTCGGCGCGGCGATGGGGCCTGGGCGCCTCCGCCGCTGACCGGTCTCGCTGCGCGGCCTGATGGTCAGCGCACCCGGGCGCGCACCCGGGCGCGTCCCCCGAACGGGGAACCATTCACCTCCCGGTAACCATGCCGACGGATGCCGTTGGCGGCGCCTGCCTACGGTGGAATCCGAACCGCACAGCACGCGCTCCCCGGGCGCATCGGCCACGAAAGCGAGGGGGCAGCCGCGATGCACACCGTCGACCGCCTGAGTGAGCACGACGTGATCGTCAAGCCCTCGCCCGTCGCCATGGTCTGGAGCGAGCCGGGCCGTGCGCAGGAGGCGCTCGCGGTGCCCGGCGTGCACCTCTGCGACGGCGAGGCGCTCGTCGAGGTCGAGCTCGCCACGATCTGCGGCGCCGACATCCACACCGTGCTCGGCCACCGCCCCGCCCGGGCGCCGCTCGTGCTCGGCCACGAGCAGGTCGGCCGAGTCGTCGCGATCGGGGCGGGCGCGATGCGCAGCGACGGTTCGCCGCTCGAGCTCGGAGACCGGGTCGTGTGGTCGGTCACCGTCAGCTGCGGCACGTGCGACCGCTGCCGCCGCGGACTCACGCAGAAGTGCCGCACCCTCGCGAAGTACGGCCACGAGCGCGTGCACCGCGGATGGGAGCTCTCGGGCGGGTTCGCGACACACGTGCAGCTCCGCGCGGGCACGGCGATCGTGCGCATCTCCGAAGACGTGCCCGCGGTCGTCGCGGCGCCCGCCTCGTGTGCGACGGCGACCGCGGTCGCGGCGCTCGCCGCGGCATCCGATCGCGTCGACCTCGACGGGGCCGTCGTGCTCGTCACGGGCGGCGGCATGCTCGGGCTCACCGCCGCGGCCCTCGCGCTCGACGCGGGTGCGACCGTGATCGTGTCCGAGCCCGACGCGGACCGACGGGCGTTCGCGCGCAGGCTCGGTGCCCTGAGCGCCGATCCGCGCGCCCGGGCCGACGGCACCGAGCGGCTCGAGTCCGTGCTCGCCGCGGCTCTCGGCGGCACCGGCGAAGGCGGCGGCGCCGGCGACGCCCGCGAGGTGCTCGTCGCGATCGAGGCGTCCGGTGCGGCTGCGGGCGTGCGCACCGCGGTCGCGAAGCTCGGCGTCGGCGGGGTCGCCGTGCTCGCCGGCAGCGTCACGAGCGGCACCGAGCTCTGCGTCGATCCCGAGTCGATCGTGCGCAGGCTCGTGACGCTCACGGGCGTGCACAACTACGACGCTCGTCATCTCGAGCTCGCGGTCGCGTTCCTCGAGCGAGCGTGGCGCACGCTGCCGCTCGACGAACTCGTCGGCTCCACGCACGCGCTCGCGAAGCTCGACGTCGCGCTCGACGAGGCCGCGTCCGGCCGGCACATCCGGGTCGGCGTCGCGCCGGGGCGGCGGGTCGCCCACTGAGCTGCTTCCGCCGGGGTCCGGTTCGAGGGAACATTGGGGGATGACCCCGAACCCCGACCCCGGCGGGAGCGTCCATCCGAGTGCGCCGCCGTCGACGGTGCCGGATGCCGCGGGCGCGCCCAGTGCGTCGGCGGGCGTCGACGCCGCAGCGGCCGTCGGGGCACTCGTGGCGGATGCCGCGGCGCGCCTCTCGGCCGCCGGCGCCCGCACCGAGGTGCTCGCCGAGTACGAGCCGCCGCGTCGAGTGCTCGGCATCCCGCGCGCCGCGCGCATGACCCGGATCGGCGAGGTCTGGCGCCTCGGCGTGCTGCTCGTCTCTGCCGACGCCCGGCTGTACGCGACCGGTCGGGTGGTGCGCGCCGAGCGTGCGGCGCGCAAGAGCATCACCGCCGAGTCGGTGGCCGAGCAGCGGGCGCTCCGCGCCGCTGCCGTCAAGGGCGGCATCCCCGAGGGGGCGACGGTCTCGTTCGACGCGGAGCCCGTCGAGCTCGGCGCGCTGGCGGAATCCGGGGCGCCCGCGGCATCCGATCCGCTCGTGGTCCGCGACGGCGAGGTGTTCGTGCGCTGGAACCCGAACTCGCCCGACGCCCTGGCGCCGCTCGCGCGGTACCTCGCCGAGCGCGTCGAGCTGCTCGCGAACCCGCCCGAGCGGGCCTGAGTGCGAAGCGAGGGCGAGCGATGATCAGCAGGGAGCTCGCGACCGCGCTGAAGGGTGCCGGACTCGTCTGGCATCCGGCGTCGGGCGACCGGTTCCAGCTCGACCTGCCCGACGAGGTCGAGTCCGAGGTCGACGCCGAGGTCTTCACGGTCAGCGAGATGACGATCGAGTCGCACCCGACCCCGTCGGGAACGATCCTCGGGTTCAACGGCACGACCGAGTGGGCGCTCGACTCGGTCACGCTCGCCGATGCGGTGTGGCTGCCCCGCGAAGACCAGTTGCGCGAGCTGCTGCGCAGCACGTTCCGCAGCCTGACGAGACTCGACGACGCGTTCGAGGTCGAGGTCGAGATCGCGGGGTCGCCGATGCGGTTCGAGCACCCAGAGGTCGCCGAGGCCTACGGCCGCGCCCTGCTGGAACTCATCGGCCGATCCCGCTGAGACCTGTCGCCACGCGTCGGGCCGCGAACGGGTCAACCCGGCGGTCGTTCGGTGATGGATGCCACCGGATTCGCCCACTCGTGGGCGAGACGACGGAGCAGGCGGAGGAGCGGTGTCTCAGTCGCGCTCGGGATCGGCGTCGGTGCGCGACGGACGCACCTCCGAGGCCTGGACCGCCTCGATGACGCTGTCCTGCAGCCCCTTCTGCCCGGTGTACAGCTCCTGGTGCACCTCGAGCGAGCTCATCATCGGCCCGAACGCCGCGCGCAGGCGCTGCCCGCGCTCGGCGCGGATCGCGCGAACCGTCATGCCGACGACGATCGCGAGTGCGAAGGCGGCTGCGCAGATGCCGACGATGAACGGTTCCATGTCGACCGATGCTACGTCGTGCGCACCCAGCGCCTCCAGTCGAGCTGCTCGGCGTAGCCGAGCGACGACCAGAGCGAGCGCCCGAGTTCGTTGTGCTCGAGCACCATGGCGTCGATGCGGCCCGCCCCGAAGGCCGTGAGCCGGGCCTCCGCGCGACGCATCAGCTCGCGCGCGATGCCTCGACGGCGGTGCGAGGGCGCGACGGCGAGCCGGTACAGGTGCGCGCGCCAGCCGTCGTACCCGGCGATGACCGTGCCCACGATGCGGCCGTCGTCGCGCGCGACGATGAGGGCGTCGGCGTCGCGCTCGAGCAGGCGCGCCACGGCCTCGGGGGTGTCGATCGGTCGGGTGTCGTTCTCGCCCGCGACCTGCCAGAACGCGATGAGCTCGTCGACGTCGTCACGGGAGGCGGAGCCGTAGGCGAGGCCTGCGGCCGCGGCATCCGCCGGCTCGTGGATGTCCGGTTCGGGCGGCGCGTCGGCGCGGGGTGCGGATGCCGCGTCGCGGGCGCTGCCCGGCTCGAACCCGAATGCGGTGATCGGCGCGAGGTCGCCTGCGGCGACGCGCTCGAGCACGAACCGCTCGTGGTGCACGACGAGGTCGGGCAGGTCGCCGAGGTCGAACCAGCGCAGGTCGTCGGCCTTCGTCTCGAGCAGCACGGGATCGCCGGCCCAGGCGCGACAGGCGAAGAAGAAGTCCACGCGCTGCTCGACGCTCGCCGAGGTCGGCCCCGTGCGGTGCATGGTCGTCAGCGGCACGAGGTCGGCCGGCGCGATCTCGACGCCGATCTCCTCGGCCGCCTCGCGCAGCGTGCCGTGCACGACGGACTCGCCCGCGTCGATGTGGCCGGCCGCGGAGGCGCCCCACCAGCCGTCGTAGTAGCCGGTCGAGGCGCGGCGCTGCAGCAGCACGCGCTCGCCCCTCGGCCCGGCGTCGAACAGGAACACGTAGCCCGCCGGGATCACGGCGAAACGGCCGTGGGCGGCGGCGTACTCCTGCGAGTACGCCTGCCGCCCACGGCCGTCAGCCATTCCGAGCTCCTGCGCCGCTGCGCTCAGTATCCGACCACGGGCCCGAACGCGTCGGCGAGCGGGGCGCGGTTGACGCCGCGGATCTCGTCGATCGACACGGTGAACGCGTCCTGCACCTCGAGCGCCTGCGACGAGGCATCCGTCACACCGATGCGGCGCACGGGGTAGCCGCGCCCGTCGCAGAGGCCGCGGAACTTCACGTCGTCTTCGCGGGGGACCGTGACGATCACGCGACCGGCGGACTCCGAGAAGAGCGCCGTCGCGAGGTCGATGCCGGCGTCGGCCGTGACCTCGCCGAGGAACACGCGGGCGCCGACGCCGAAGCGCGAGACGGCCTCGGCCAGGGCGATCGCGAGGCCGCCGTCGCTGAGGTCGTGTGCCGAGTCGATGAGGCCCTCGAGGGCGGCTGCGGCGAGCAGTTCGCCGAGCACCTTCTCGCCGTCGAGCGACACGGCCGGCGGGCGACCGCCGAGGTGGCCGTGCACGGTGCCGGCCCACGCAGAGCCGTCGAGCTCGAGCGCGGTCTCGCCGAGCAGGTAGATGTTGTGGCCGTCGTCCTGCCAGCCGCTGGGGATGCGGCGCGCGACGTCGTCGATCACGCCGAGCACGGCGATGACCGGGGTCGGGTGGATCGGCACGTCACCGGTCTGGTTGTAGAACGAGACGTTGCCGCCCGTGACCGGGATGCCGAGCTCGAGGCAGGCGTCGCTCAGGCCCTCGACGGTCTCGGAGAACTGCCACATGACCTCGGGGTTCTCGGGGGAGCCGAAGTTCAGGCAGTCGCTGACGCCCATGGGCTTCGCACCCGTGACGGCGACGTTGCGGTACGCCTCGGCGAGGGCGAGCTTCGCGCCCTGGCGCGGGTCGAGGTACGAGTAGCGGCCGTTCGCGTCGGTCGCGACCGAGACGCCGAGACCCGACTCCTCGTCGACGCGGATCATGCCGGCGTCGTCGGGCGCGCCCAGTGCGGTGTTGCCCAGCACGTAGGAGTCGTACTGGTTCGTGACCCACGCGGCGTCGGCCTGGTTCGCCGAGCCGACGAGCTTCAGGAACTGCTCGCGGATCTCGTCGGGCGTCGCCGGGCGATCGAGCTTCGCGGCCGTGTCGGCCTGCAGCGCGTCGATCCAGGTGGGGTAGGCGACGGGGCGCTCGTAGACCGGGCCGTCGACCGCGACCGTGCGCGGGTCGACGTTCACGATCTCCTGGCCGTGCCACATGATGCTGAGGCGGCCGGTGTCGGTGACCTCGCCGAGCACGCTGGTCTCGACATCCCACTTCTCGACGACCTTCAGGAAGCCCTCGAGCTTCTCGGGCCGCACGATGGCCATCATGCGCTCCTGGCTCTCGCTCATCAGGATCTCTTCGGGCGTGAGCGTGGGGTCGCGCAGCAGCACGTCGTCGAGCACGATCGCCATGCCGCCGTCGCCGTTCGAGGCGAGCTCGGAGGTGGCGCACGAGATGCCCGCGGCGCCCAGGTCCTGGATGCCCTCGACGAGGTCGCCCTGGAAGAGCTCGAGGCAGCACTCGATGAGCACCTTCTCGGCGAACGGGTCGCCGACCTGCACTGCGGGGCGCTTGGTCGGGCCGCCCTCGGCGAACGTGTCGGACGCGAGGATCGACGCGCCGCCGATGCCGTCGCCACCCGTGCGGGCGCCGAAGAGCACGACCTTGTTGCCCGCGCCCTTGGCGTTGGCCAGGTGCAGGTCCTCGTGGCGGAGCACGCCGACGGCGAGGGCGTTGACGAGCGGGTTCGCCTGGTAGACCGAGTCGAACCAGGTCTCGCCGCCGATGTTCGGCAGGCCGAGGCAGTTGCCGTAGAAGCTGATGCCCGAGACAACCCCGTGCACGACGCGCGCGGTGTCGGGGTGGTCGATCGCGCCGAAGCGCAGGGCGTCCATGACGGCCACGGGGCGCGCACCCATCGAGATGATGTCGCGCACGATGCCGCCGACGCCGGTCGCGGCGCCCTGGAACGGCTCGATGTAGCTGGGGTGGTTGTGCGACTCGATCTTGAAGGTGACGGCCCAGCCCTCGCCGATGTCGAGCACGCCCGCGTTCTCGCCCATGCCGACCATGAGGTGCTGCTTCATCGCCGGCGTGACCTTCTTGCCGAACTGCTTCAGGTAGATCTTCGACGACTTGTAGGAGCAGTGCTCGCTCCACATGACCGAGTACATCGCGAGTTCGGCGCTCGTGGGGCGGCGGCCGAGGATGTTGCGGATGCGCTCGTACTCGTCGGGCTTCAGGCCCAGCGCGCCGTACGGCTGCTCCTTCTCGGGCGTGGCTGCGGCGACCTCGACGGTGTCGAGCACCGGCGCGGTCGGGTTCTGGGCAGCGGTCGTGGCGGAGGTTTCAGTGGTCACGAGTGGCGAACTCCAAGATGGGCGGCGAGCGGATGCCGCGGGCGGATGCCTGACCCGCCAAGTCTACCGGCAGCCGGCGGGCGCCGACGCGGCCGGCCGGCCGCCCCCGCGGGGCGCCGCGATGGGGCTGGAGGACTCGCCCGTAATCGGGAATTTACTTGCGAGGTCGGCCACGGAAACGAACGAACTGTGAAATTGCAGCCACGAAAGTCTTTGAATTCCACACTTACGGCCGTAGAGTCCATCACCATCGGATGTATCGGTCAACGAAGATCGGAGTACCCAGCACATGTCCCCCACCATCGTTCCCGCGGCAGACGGCGAGCTGCACGCCATCGCGTTCCACCCCGTGCTCTGGGTGCTCGCGATCGCCGTCTTCGCGGTCATCGTGCTGCAGTCCGTGATCTACCTGCGTGCGATCCGCCGCTCGGCGGAGGCTGCGGAGCTCACCCAGCAGGAGGTGAGCCGGGCGGTGAAGACCGGAGCGGTCGCCGCGATCGGTCCGTCGCTCGCCGTCGCGCTCGTCGCGCTCTCGCTGCTGCCGCTGTTCGGGACCCCGGCCGTGCTCGCCCGGATCGGCCTCGTCGGCTCGGCACCGTACGACGTCGCCGCTGCGGGCATCGGCGCCTCCTCGCTCGGCGCCTCCCTCGGCGGCGAGGACTACACCGCCAAGGTCTTCGCGGTCGCCTTCGCGTCGATGTGCGTGCTCGGCGTGCTCTGGATGACGGCGGCCCTCATCATCACGCCGTTGTTCAACAAGACGAGCACCGCGCTCCGCAAGGTCGACCCCAAGGTCGGCAAGGTGCTGACCATCGCCCCGCTCGTGGTGCTGCCGCTCGCCTTCGCCTTCCTCATCGTCGGGGAGCTCGGCAAGTCGCCCATCAACGGCGCGGTGCTGCTCGCGAGCGCGATCATCGGCGGCGCCTGCCTGTTCATCGCCACGAAGTGGGGCGTGCACTGGCTGCGCGAGTGGGGGCTCGGCATCGCCATCTTCGGTTCCCTCCTCGTCGGCGCCGGCATGGCCGCAGCCGCCTGACCCAGTCCTCCTGACGACGAAGCACACGGAAAGGCATCTTCCATGGCACACGGCACCTCGGCTCCCGCACGCGGCAGCATCGCGGACTTCGACCGCACGACCTCGATCTGGGGGCCCATCACCCTCGGCCTCGGCCTGATCGTCACGATCGCGGCCGCCCTCTTCATGGCGTTCGGAACGGGAGTGGGCGTCACCGCCGGCGAGTTCTGGACCGCGGTGGGCTCGGTCGCGGTCCTACTCGGCGTCGGCGCAATCGTCGAGCCGATCATGTACTACCCGATCCTCGGCAAGTCGGCCATGTACCAGGCGTTCATGATCGGCAACATCGGCAACAAGCTCCTGCCGGCCAGCATCGTCGCGCAGAACAAGCTCGGGGTGAAAGCCGGCACGAAGCGCGCCGAGTTCGTCTCGGGCGCCGCGATCATCGGCGCCGTCATCGTGCACATCATCACGCTGGTGGTGCTCGTGGGCCTGCTCGGCACCTGGTTGCTCAACCTCATCCCGGCCGAGGTCATCTCGACCGTGCAGACGTTCATCCTCCCGGCCGTCTTCGGAGCGATGGTGCCGCAGCTCCTGTCATTCCTGATCAAGCCGAAGTCGAAGCAGGCCACGCCCGAGGAAGCCCGTGAGGAGGTCCTCGAGGAGACGGCCGCCGCCGGCATCACCGATTGAAGGCGACGAGCGGATGCCGCGGCATCCGCTCGTCGTGCCGGAACCGCACGTCAGCACGTCGCACCTCAGCACCACCGCACCGAACAGAAGGAAGACCCATGAGCGACCCGTTCGCCGACGCCCTCGCCGCACTCACGAACGCGACGGAGGCTGCGAGCCCCACCGAGCTCTCCGAGGAGTTCATCGAGGAGCACATCGAGATCTACAAGCACCTGCACTCGCACCCCGAGCTCTCCTCGTGCGAGCACGAGACCGCCTCGTTCATCCGCACGCGACTCGCGGAACTCGGCGTCGAGTCGTTCGTCTCGGGCGGCACCGGCGTCGTCGCGGTGGTCGAGAACGGCGACGGACCGGTCATCGCGTTCCGCGCCGACACCGACGGCCTGCCGATCCTCGAGCAGACGGGACTCGACTACGCGAGCGAGGCCACCGGCACGCTGCCGAACGGCGACACCGCGCCCGTCATGCACGGCTGCGGGCACGACACCCACGTCACCGCGGCGCTCGGTGCCGTGCAGCTGCTGCTCGAGCGCCGAAGCGCCTGGGCCGGCACCGTGGTGTTCGTGTTCCAGCCGGCCGAGGAGACGGCCGCGGGTGCGAAGGCCATGATCGACGACGGCCTCTGGCAGCAGGCGCCGAAGCCGAGCGTCGTGCTCGCCCAGCACGTCGGCCCCCTGCCCGAGCACGTGGTGTTCATCTCAGAGGGGTCGATGGCGATGCTCGCCGACTCCTGGCGCGTGACCGTGCACGGCAGGCAGGCGCACGGCTCCTCGCCCGAGATGTCGATCGACCCGATCGTGCAGGCCGCCTCGACCGTGCTGCGCCTGCAGACGATCGTCTCGCGCGAGCTCTCTCCTCGCACCCCCGCGGTCGTCACGGTCGGCACGTTCCACGCCGGCCTCAAGGAGAACATCATCCCCGAGACCGCCGAGTTCACGGTCAACGTGCGCACGCCCGACGAGAGCACCCGCGAACAGGTGCTCGCCGCCATCCGCCGCATCGTCTCGGCCGAGGCCGCGGCATCCGGCGCTCCAGAGCCCACGATCGAGCCCATCAACGCCTTCCCGCGCCTGTACAACGACCCCGAGCACACGTTCGCGATGAAGGCCGCGCTCGAGGCGGAGTTCGGCGTCGGCCGGGTGGTCGACGAGAAGATGGGCATGGGCTCCGAAGACGCGGGATGGCTCGGCGACGCGATCGGCGTGCCCGTGGTGTTCTGGGGCTTCGGATGCCTGCCGCTGGCCTCGTTCGCGAGCGGCGAGCTGCCCGCGGCCAACCACTCGCCCTTCTTCAGGCCCGATGCGAGGAGTGCCGTCGTCACCGGAACGCGGGCGGCGATGGCCGGCATCCTGCACTACGTGGGTCGCTGACCCGCATCGGTCGCCGAGACCGGGCAGACTCGACCCATGAGCAGTGCACTCGATGACGTCGACCGTCGCATCGCCGCGGCGCTCGTCCAGGACGGACGCGCGTCGTGGCGTCGCATCGCCGCTGCGATCGGCGAGCCCGAACGCAGCGTCGCCCGGCGGGGTGCCCGCCTGCTCGACGAGGGTGTGCTGCGGGTGCTGGCCATCCCGAACCCGCGCTCGGGGTTCGGGCGCGAGGGCTACGTGCTGCGGGTCGACGCGGCACCTGCCGACCTCCAGCGCGTCGCCCACGCCCTCGCCGACCGGGGCGACGTGCCGTGGGTCTCGGTGCTCGCGTCGTCGAGCTCGTGCATCGGCGAGGCGTACCTGCTGCCCGGAGGCCTGTCGGAGTTCCTCTCCGAGGGGCTCGCCGCGATCCCGGGACTCACCGACTACCGCGTCGAGCCGATCACGCGGTACCACCGCACGTCCTCCGGCTGGCGGCCCGACGTGCTGACGCCCGAGCAGCAGGTCGAGCTCGGCGAGCACGACGAACGCGCCGCGCTCTTCTCGGCGGGCGTCGAGTCCGACCAGGCGGCGCGCACGCTGCTCGAGGCCATGGCCGACGACGGACGCGCGACGGCGCAGTCGCTGGCCGAGCGGCTCTCGGTCTCGAAGGCGACGATCTCGGCGCGGATCGACCGGGCACGGGCCTCTGGCCAGATCTTCATCCGAGGCGTGGTCAGCCCGAAGGCGCTCGGGCTCGGGGCCGAGGCGCACCTGCGGCTCGAGCCCAGGCTCGCCGAGCTCGACGCCGTCGCGAACCGCCTGGCGGCACTGTCGATGACCCGGGTCTGCGCCGTCGTCGGCACCGTCGTCACGGCGAACGTCGCGACGACCGACGTCGCGCAGCTCGAACGGGAGCTCGCCGCGCTCGCCGTCGAGTTCCCGTCGATCGAGCCGATCCGCATCGACCACGTGGCCGACGGGCTGAAGCGCTCCGGCATCAGGTTCGTCGACGAACGGCCGGCGGCCGGACTGCACGTGCCCGTCGTCACGTCGGACTGACGCGACACAGCCGGGCCTCGCGCCTGGGGCCTCGGCGCGTGGGGCCTCGGCGCCCGTGGGCGGTATCGACTCTCGCCCGCGGCATCCGCTCGGCCGGTGTTCGGGGAGTCCTCGGTAGACTGTGAGCGGTCGTCGGATCCCGTCGGCCCTGGGCGCGCACATCGGCGCGCACTCGCTCGTGGCCGTTCGCGCATTGCGGAGCCCCGCCCGCGCCCCACGAGCGACGTTCGTTCAGGCGCATCACATGACCTCTTCGATTCCCACCGTTCACCCTGCGCCGCCGTTCCCGTGGCTCGGGCTCATCGTGCTCGCCGCAGCCGTGTTCCTCTCGGTCACGATCGAGATGCTGCCGACCGGCCTGCTGCCCGACATGAGCCGCGAGCTCGGCGTCGCCGAGCCGCTCGTCGGGCTGCTCGTGACCGTCTTCGCCGCCACCGTCGTGGCGCTCACGGTCCCGCTCGCGGCGCTCACGAAGCGCGTCGGTCGCCGCCGGCTCATCGTCATCACGCTCGCCGTGCTCGCGCTCAGCTGCGTGCTCACGGCGCTCGCGCCGAACTACCCGACCGTGCTCGTGACGCGCATCATCGGCGGCGCGGCGCACGGCGTGTTCTGGTCGGTCGTCGGCGCGTACGCCGGCCACCTCGTGCCCAAGGAGCAGCTCGCGCGCGCCGTCTCGATCACGGTCGCCGGCGGCTCGGCCGCGTTCGTGCTCGGCGTGCCGCTCGGCACCGCGCTCGGCCAGGCGCTCGGCTGGCGCATCGCATTCGCGGCCATGGGCGTGCTCACCCTGCTCGGCGCCCTGCTCGTCTGGCGGTTCCTCCCGCCGGTGCGACACCACGCCGGAGAAGCGGATGCCGCGCCGGTGCGAGTACGCAAGGACCCCACGTTCGTGCCCGTCATCGTGGTCTGCGTCATCACCGCGACCGCGATGATCGGCATGTACAGCTTCTACACGTACGTCGCGCCCTACATGACCGACGTCATGGGCCTGCCGTCGAGCGCGATCAGCCCGATGCTGCTGGCCTACGGCATCGCCGGCGCGGTCGGCCTCGTGCTGGCGGGCGCGGTGCTCGGACGCCGCCCGACGGTGGGCCTCGTCGTGGCGATGGTCGCGACCGCGCTCGGCGCGGCCGGGCTCGCGGCGTTCCCCGCGGTGCCGGTCGTGTCGATCGCGAGCTTCCTGCTCTTCGGCACCGCGTTCGGCGCGCTGCCGACGATGCTGAACACCAGGCTGCTGCACTCGGCGTCGGCGAAGATCCGCGACGCCGCGGCATCCTTCTACACGACCGCGTTCAACACGGGCATCGGCGGCGGCGCCCTGCTCGGCGCGGCGCTCTACGGCGTCATCGGCCTCGCGGCGCTGCCCTGGGTGCTGGTCGGCCTCTTCGCGTGCGCCACGGTCGCGCTCGTCTGGACTGCGCTCGTCAACCGCGTGGGGCAGTAGGACGCGTGGGCCAGTAGGCCGCGTGCGCCGGTCGGGGTCGAACCGGCCGATGCCTACCCGACTGACGGCGGCGGAACGGGCGGGCCGATCATGAGCAGCACGGTGAAGGCTGCGGCCACGCCGATGACGCCGACGGCGATCGACACGAACGGGCGGGCGAGCACGAGGCGCAGCACCCGGTTCGGGAACGAGCCGTCGGCCGGGTGATCGCCCCGCTCGCGGCGCCAGTCGCCCTCGAGGTGGCCTCGGCGCACGAGCCAGAGCTCGAACGGAACGGTCGCGTAGGGCACGATCGCCGTCAGCAGGGCGAACGCGATGCGGCCGACGTTCCAGCGCTGGTTCACTCCGACGACGACGGCGATGACCGCGTACGACAGGAACACGAACCCGTGGATGCCGCCGCCGATCGTCACGGCGATGTCGACGCCGAAGCCGTACTTCAGCACCATGCCCGCGATGAGCAGGGTCCAGGTGATCGCCTCGGCGACGGCGAAGGTGCGGTACAGGCGTTTCGGTGACACGGGTGGCTCCAGAGGTGGTCGGGTCCTTCCATGTTCGCAAAGGGCCCTGTGCGATCGCCTCCTCCGAACGATTGAAGATCGGCGATCGGATGCCGCGGGCGGGCGCCCGAACGCGCCCGGTCGGCGCCCGAACACCAGCGAGTACCCTTGACCGGTGACCGATCAAGACGTACGCGCGCTCGTCGAATCGCATCTGGCGACGATTCCCGACTTCCCCGAGCCGGGAGTGCTGTTCCGCGACCTGACGCCCGTGTTCGCCGACGGTCCCGCGTTCCACGCCCTGTCCGAGGCGCTCACGGCGCCGTTCGCCGGCCGCTTCGACGTGCTCGCGGGCGTCGAGGCGCGCGGGTTCCTGCTCGCGGGCGCCGCTTCGGTGCTGAGCGGTGCCGGCGTGCTGCCCGTGCGCAAGGCGGGCAAGCTGCCGCGCAAGGTGCTGCGCGAGGAGTACGCCCTCGAGTACGGCACGGCCGCGCTCGAGGTGCACGAGGGCGAGGTGCCGCCAGGCACGCGCGTGCTCGTCGTCGATGACGTGCTCGCGACGGGCGGCACCGTCGGAGCCGCAGCGCGCCTCATCGAGCGCGCCGGCTGGCAGGTCGCGGGCGTGGCGGTCGCGATCGAGCTCGTCGACCTCGGCGGGCGCGGGGCGCTCGGCGACCGCTACGAGGTCTTCTCGCTGCTGCAGTACTGATCGCGGCCGACCGGGTCCGCGGCGCGGTCGCTCACGACGCGTTCGCACCCGGCGCGGCCGAGCCGGCTCACGCCGACGCGGCCGCCTGCCTGGCCCGCAGGTCCTTGCGCAGGATCTTGCCAGAGGTCGACTTGGGCACGACGTCGATGAACTCGACCGCCCGCACCTTCTCGTGCGGCGCGACGTGCTCGGCCACGAAGGCCATCACGTCGTCGGCCGAGAGCTCGGCGCCCGACTGCGCGACGACGAACGCCTTCGGGATCTCCTGCCCGTCGTCGTCGAGCACGCCGATGACTGCGGCATCCGCGATCTTCGGATGCCCGAGCAGCACCGCCTCGAGCACCGCGGGCGCGACCTGGTAGCCCTTGTACTTGATGAGCTCCTTGAGCCGATCGACGATGCGGTAGACGCCGTCGGCTGTGACGGTCGCGATGTCGCCCGTGTGCAGCCACGCGTCGCCGTCGAGCATGTCGGCGGTGGCCTCGGGCTTGCCGAGGTAACCCTGCATCACCTGCGGCCCGCGGATCCACAGCTCGCCCGGCTCGCTCGCGCCGTCGGCGGGCAGGTCGACGTCGACGCCCGACTCGACGTCGACCACCCGCGCCTCGGTGTTCGGCAGCAGGTGGCCGATGCTCGAGCGGTCGAGGTCGGGGCGGTCGACGGCGATGACATGGGTCACGGGGCTCGTCTCGGTCATGCCGTAGCCCTGGCACACGACGCAGCCGATGCGCTCGGCGACGAGCTCGGCGAGCGCCCCGTCGAGCGGGGCGGCACCCGAGAACACGACCTTCACGCTCGAGAGGTCGGCCTGTTCGACGAGCGGATGCTTCGCGAGCGCGACCGCGATCGGCGGTGCGATGAACACCCAGGTCGCACGGTGCTCGCCGATGACGCGCAGGAACTCGACGAGGTCGAACCTCGGCATGGTGACGAGGCTCGCGCGGCGCTTGAGCGCGTAGTTCAGCAGCACCGTCATGCCGTAGATGTGGAAGAACGGCAGCACCGCGAGCACGCGGTCGTCGCGTTCGAGCCCGATCGCCGCGATGCACTGCGTGACGTTCGCGACGAGATTGCGGTGCGTGAGCATGACGCCCTTCGGCCGCCCCGTCGTGCCCGACGAGTACGGCAGCACGGCGAGGTGCTCGGCCGGGTCGAACGAGACGTCGGGCGCCGGCCGCCCCTCCGACAGGAGGTCGCGGAGCGACGGATGCCCCTCGGCGCCGTCGAGCACGACCAGGTGGTCGTCGGGCACGCCGACGCGCTCGGCCGCTGCCTTGGCCTGGGGGAGCAGCGGCGAGACCGTGAAGAACCAGCGGGCACCGGCATCCGTCAACTGGTTCGCGATCTCGTCGGCCGTGTAGAGCGAGTTCAGCGTCGTGGCGGTCGCACCGGAGCGCAGGATGCCGTGGAACACCGTCGCGAACGCGGGCACGTTCGGGCAGAGCAGCGCGACGACGTCGCCGACGCCGACGTCGCGCGCGGCCAGGGCCCCGGCGAGCAGCTCGACCTGCCCGACGAGCTGGCGGTAGGTCGTCGTGGCCCCGCTCGTGCCGTCGATGATCGCGACCGCATCGAGGTCGGACTCGTCGAGGCCTCCGAAGAGGAACTCGAACACGGACTGGTCGGGAATCGTCGCGTCGGGGTGCGGGCTGCTGGCCATCGGATCTCCTTCGATCTGCGGTGCAGCCATCCTCCGCCATCGGGTCGGTCGAGGGAAGAGCGGATGCCGCGGCGCACCGCAGAGACGCCCGCGCACCCACGGCGACGGCCGGCGGGCAATCCGGCGGGTTAGCCGGCGCGTCAGCCCCGAGGGCGTCGGAGCGACCGGACCAGGAACAGGACCGCCACGATGACCGAGGTCGCCGCGATGCCCACCGCGATCAGCGCGAACGCGATGTAGCGGGCCTCGGTCTCGTCGCCGCGGTACGGCTGCGCGTCCGACCAGTCGAGCGAGACCCGGACGAAGACCGCGGCGAGGAGCAGGCCGCCGGCCGCGATCGTCGCGGCGATGAGCGAGGCCCGCAGCCTCCGGTTCACGGACGGCTCGGTTCGGCGATCACCCCTCGACGGTATCGTGCGGCCTGACGGCCCGCGGATCGATCGCGACGCGCACGTGCGCTCCGCTCGCCGCAACCTCGATCGCCGTGTCGAGGTCGTCGAGGGCGAACCGCGCACCGACCAGGTGGTCGCGCCCGAACGTGCCGGGAGACCCGCTCAGGAACCCGATCGCGCGCTGCAGGTGCCGTGGCGCGTAGTTGTGCACGCCGGTGATGGTCAGGAGCCGGCGCACCACCTGCTCGGGGTCGAGCTCCACCGCGGGCCCCGGCGAGACGCTGCCCACGAGCACCACCGTGCCGCCGACCGCGCATGCGTCGATCACCGAACGCACCGAGCTCACGGCACCGGAGGCCTCGATCGCGACCAGGGGCGCCGGTGCGGCGAGCGCGGCGAGCTGCGCGGCCAGCGGACCCTCGCCGGGGTCGAGCACGACATCGGCGCCGAAGCGCAGTGCGGTCGCCCGCCTCGCGGGATCCGGGTCGACGACCACGACCGTGGCCCCGGCCTCGGAGACGATCGCCGTCGCGGCGATGCCGATCATGCCGGCGCCGCTGATGAGCACCGTGACGCCGAGCGGCTCGCCGCGTGGCTCCCCGCCCGGGTCGGCGGGGGAGGTGCCGGTGGTGCTGGTGCCGCCAGGGCCCGGCGCCCGGGTGCCGAACTGCGCGGCCCCGGCCTCGACGGCGGCGACCGCCGTCGCGGTCGAGCAGGCGGCGGGTGCCGCGAGCTCGGCGGCGAGGTGCTCCGGCACCCGCACGATGGCCGTGCCGGCCCGCAGGTGCACGTGCGTCGCGAACCCGCCCGAGAGCTCCCAGCCGCGCTCGAGTCGTTCGTGGCCGTACTTGCGCAGCGCGAGGCACTTCTGGGACAGCCCGCGAAGGCAGCGCTCGCAGTGCCCGCAGCTCGCGGTGACGCTCCACACGATGCGGTCGCCGAGCGCGAGCGGCGTGCCGTCGACGGTCGCCGCCCCGCCGGGGCCGAGGGCGACGACGTGGCCCACCTGCTCGTGCCCGAGCACGCTAGGGGCGGGCGACCTGCGGTGGCCGAGCACGGTGTGCACATCCGATCCGCAGATCGTGGCGAGCTCGACCTCGACGAGCGCCTCGCCCTCGCGGAGCTCCAGGCCGGGCACCGCGATCGACTCGTGGGGCCGTCCGACCTCGTGCCACACCATCGCCGTGGGCGAGGGCTTCACGAGCACGGCGCCGGCCTCGGCGCGCACGAGGGTCACGCGCGCACGACGGCGGGTGCGCCGGACCCGAGGTCCGCGTCGTCGCCGAGGCCGAGCAGCGCGGGGAGGTCGGCGATGGAGTCGAGCACCTCGTCGGCGCCCGCCTCCTCGAGCGCGTCGCGGTCGTGCGCGCCCGTGAGCACGCCGACGACGAGCCCGGCGCCGGCGTTGACGCCCGAGAGCATGTCGCTGCGGGTGTCGCCGATGACGACCATGGCATCGACCGAGGAGGTCTCGGTGCGCAGGAGCGCCGTGAGCGGCATGTCGGGGTGCGGGCGACCGCGGCCGGCGTCCGCCGGGGCGAGCACGAGGTCGGCGAGGTCGTTCCAGCCGAGCGCGTCGAGTAGGGCATCGCGCGTCGCGGGCGAGAATCCGGTGGTCAGCACCACGGAGGCACCGGCGCCCCGAAGCGCGCGGATGGTCGCCTCCGCGCCTGGGATCGCCTCGACGCCGACCTCGGCGATGAGCTCGGCGTAGGCACGCTCGAACTCGTCGTTCGCACGCTGCGCGAGCTCCTCGTCGCCGGTGAGCACGCGGAAGACCGCGATCTTCGACTGGCCCATGGTCTCGCGAACGTACTCGAGAGCCTCCTCGCGGGCAGCTCCCTCGGGTGCGAAGCCCGCGCGTTCCGCGGCGAGTGCGAAGGCGCGCTCGACGAGCCCGTCGTCGCGAACGGTGGTTCCGGCCATGTCGAGCACGACGAGCTCGATCTCGTGCGACTCGTCGAACTCGGCGAGGTCGTCGAGATCGTCGAGCTCCTCGAACCGGTCTTCGGGGTCGAGCGTCTCGGGGTCGACGGCGGTGTCGGTTTCGATGGTCATCTCATGCCTTCCTGGTGGTGCCGCGGCTGCGGCTCGTGGTCGATTGGGGGCTCGTGGTCGATGGGGGAGGTGAAGCGGGCGACGACGTGGTCGGCGAGTCCGAGCCCGGTCGTCATGCCGATGCCCGTGGTCGCCGCGGCGAGGTGCACGCCCGGCAGCGCCTCGAGGTCGAGGAACTCGTCGGGGCCGCTCGCGTAGACGCCCTGCCAGCGCTCGAGCACGCGCGGCTCGACGCCGAACAGGGCACGGAACTCCTCGAGCAGCGCGTCGGCGGCCGCCTCGCCCTGGAATGGCGCGATGGCGGCGCCCCGGTAGTGCGTGTCGCCCACGATGAGCGAGCCGTCGGGCAGTTGCGTGTACATCTGGTTGAGGTCGAGCGCCGCGAGGTCCGGGCGCTCCGCGTGCAGCCGATCGCGCAGGGCTGCGGCCGCAGACGTCTCGGCGAACGCGCCGTACCGCAGCAGCGACCACCCCGTGAGCAGGGGCGCCTCGAGCGGCGCGGCCAGCGGCGCCGCGACGCGGAGCATGTCGAGCCCGCAGCGCACGATGCCGAGCCCCTCGGCGACCTCGGGGAACAGCTGGTCCACGTCGTGGTTGGTCGCCACGACGACGTGCTGCGCGCCGACCGGTCCGCGGCTCGTGCGCACGAGGCCGGGTTCGATCGCGCCGACGCTCGTGCGGAACCGGAACTCGACGCCCTGCTCGGCGAGGTGCGACGTGATCGCCTGGAGCGCCTGCCGCGGATTCGCCTGGAGGTCGGCCGGCAGGAATGCGCCGCCGACGGCGACCCCCGGCGCGAGCGGGATCCGTACCGCCGCCTCGGCGGCGTCGAGCAGGCGCACCTCGTCGCCTCGCACCGCCGCGAGCTCCACGAGCACCGCGAGTTCGTCGGCGGCGCGGGCCGCGACGAGCGTGCCCGACTCGCGCAGCCAGACGCCGGCGTCGTGCGCGAGACGCAGCCACAGTTCGCGCGCCGCGAGCCCGTGCTGACGCGCGATGCCCGTCTGGGGCGTCACGCACAGGTGGCCGAAGTTGCGGACCGAGGCCCCGGTCGCCTCGCTGCCGCGTTCGACGACGAGGGTCCTCATCCCGCGGCGCAGGCCGGCGTACGCGGCCCCGAGTCCGATCACGCCGCCGCCGACCACGACGAGGTCGTACCGATCGGCGCTCAACGGAACACCCGCCGCATCCAGACGGCGAGGCCCTCGACCGCGAGCACGGTCACGAGGATCATGAGCACGATCGCGGTGACGACGCCGTAGTTCGAGCCCTGGCCGGCGTTCAGCAGGTAGTACCCGATGCCGCCGCCGCCGACGATGCCGAGGATCGTCGCCGCACGGATGTTCGTGTCGAGCAGGTAGAAGCTGTGCCCGATGAGCGCGGGCGTGCCCTGCGGCAGCGTGGCCGAGGCGTAGCGCTGCAGGCGCGTCGCGCCGACGGCGGTGACCGCGCGTTCGGGGCCCGCCTTCACCTCCTCGAAGGAGTCGGCGATGAGCTTGCCGAGCAGGCCGATGCCGCCGAAGGCGAGCGCGATCGTGCCGGCCTGCGCGCCGAGCCCGGTGATGACGATGAGCACGATCGCGAGGATCACCTCCGGCACCCCGCGGATGCCGACGAGCAGGAAGCGCGCGCCCGTGCGCGTCGCGGGGTTCGGGGCGACGTTCCGCGCCGCGAGCGATCCGATGACGACCGAGAGCACGAGCGTGAGCAGCGCGGCGGCGAGGGCGATCGCGATCGTCTCGAGCATCGCCGTCGACATGGTGTCCCAGTCGTACGAGCCGAAGGTCGGCGGCCAGAACTGCACGGCGACGGGCGGGATCTTCGCCCAGACGGTGAGGAAGTCGCCCCACTGGATGTTGCAGACCGCGACGGCGCCGATGATGACGACGACCGCGACCCAGCCCCACACGGTCGACCGCACGCGCGATCCGGTCCACGGGCGGCGCATCGCTGCCTGCGGCGTGGTCGCGGCGAGCGGGCCGCCCGACGACCGGCCGCCGTGCAGCATGGCCGTGCGCACCGCGCTCGAGACGATCTCCATGACGATGCAGAGCACGAGCATGACGATCGCGATGCCGATGCCGAGCGAGTAGTTCAACGACTTGAAGGCGAACGACATCTCGAGGCCCAGCCCGGCGACGCCGACGTAGCCGAGCACGACCGAGCCGCGCAGGTTGATGTCGTTGCGGTGCAGCACGGTCGCGACCCAGGAGGGCAGCACCTGGGGCAGGATGCCGCTGCTGAACTCCTGCAGCTTCGAGCCTCCCGCGGCGCGGATCGCCCGACGGGGTCCCTCGTCGATCTGCTCGATCGCGTCGGCGAAGAGCTTGGAGATCATGCCGATGGAGTGGATGCCGATCGCGAGGATGCCGGGCAGCGCGCCGAGCGAGAAGAGGAGCACGAACACCATCGCGAGCACGACGTCGGGGATCGCGCGGGTGAGCACGGTGATGAAGCGCGCGACGGCGCGCCAAGCGGGGCCGGGGGTCGTGTTGCCGGCGGCGAGGTAGGCGACGGGCACCGAGACGACGGCGGCGAAGAGCGTGCCCGAGATGACGATGCCGAGCGTGAGTGCGGTGAGCTGCACGAGTTCGAGCGGCTCGGGGAACTCGATCGTGCCCACGCGTGCGAAGAAGCGCTCGGCGTTGCCCCAACTCTCGATCATCGACGGCAGCGAGATGCCGATCGAGTTCAGTGCGAAGACGGATGCCACGAGCAGCGCGACGAGCGTCAGCCCGGCTGCGATGCGCTCGGGCGAGAGGCGGCGCTTCGGCGCGCGGTCCGCGACGCTCGTGCGGGCGGGGGAGGTGTGCGGCGCGTGCGGGGCGATCGCGGTCACGGGGCGACGCCTTCGGCCTCGAGCGGGAGCCGGGAGGCCGGTCGCTCGGCGTCGGCTGCGGCAGCCGTCAGCTCGGTCTCGATCGCCGCCAGCTCGGCCGTGGCGGTCGAGACGCGACCGTAGATCTCCATGACCTGGGCCTTCGTGAGTCCGTCGGTCGGGGTGTCGAGCACGACCTCCCCGTGCCGGAGCCCCACGATGCGGTCGCCCCACGAGAGCGCGAGGTCGACCTGGTGGAGGCTGCAGACGACCGTGAGCCCGGCATCCATCGCGATCTCGCGGATGAGGGCCATGACCTGCTCGCTCGACTCGGGGTCGAGCGAGGCGACGGGTTCGTCGGCGAGCAGGATCTCGGGCTCCTGCATGAGCGCGCGGGCGATCGCCACGCGCTGCTGCTGTCCGCCCGAGAGGGTGTCGGCGCGCTGGTAGGCGCGGTCGAGCAGGCCGACCCGGTCGAGGTGGCCGAGCGCGGCGAGCTTGAGCGAGCGGGGGTAGCTCCACAGGCCGAGTCGCGGTCCGCGGAGCGTGGCGAGCACGCCGGTGAGCACGTTCTCCAGCACGGTGAGCGAGGGCACGAGCTCGAACTGCTGGAACACGAATCCGACCTTTCCGCGCAGGGCGCGGAGGCGCCGCCCGGTGAGGGACGGCACCTCCTCGCCGAGCACGCGCACCGAACCCGACGTCGGGGTCTCGAGTCCGTCGAGGTGCCGGAGCAGGGTCGACTTGCCCGAGCCCGAGAGGCCGAGCAGCACCACGATCTCGCCGCGACCGACCTCGAGGTCGACGCCCCGCAGGGCGTGCGTGCGATCGAATCGCTTGTCGAGGTCGTGCACCTCGATGACGGGGGTGTGCATGGGCTTCTCGTTCCGGTCGGTTGGCGTGCGTGCGTGCGTTTCGGAGCTGGGGTCAGGGCCGGGCGATCAGCCCTGGCACTGCTCGGCTTCGGTCTTCTCGCAGATGTCGCGGATGGTGTCGTAGTACGCGTCGTCGACGGGCTTCGTGGCGTAGAACACCGAGCGGAAGCCGTCGGAGTCGGCGCTGTCGATGCCGGCGGCGATGATGTCGTCGATGGTGACCTCGCCGAGGATGTCGGTGAGCTGCGACTTCAGGTCATCGGGCAGCGTGTTCGAGACGACGATGGGGGCGCCGGGCACCATGGTCTCGGCGATCACCTTCACCTGGTCGCTCTTCTCGACCTCGCTGTCCTCGGCGAAGCCGGCCTCGCACTCGACGCCCTCGCCGACCTTGGTGACGCTGACGTCGTGCTTGCCCGCGAACACCGGCGTGATGTCGGTCTCGGGGTCGATGCCGGCCTGGAGCAGGTTGTAGGTCGGGAACAGGTAGCCCGAGGTCGACGACGGGTCGACGAAGCAGACCTTCTTGCCCTCGAAGTCCTCGAGGCTCGCGATGTCGCTGCCGGTCGGCACGATGGCCTGCGAGTAGTAGCCGGGCTCCTGGCCCTCTGCGGTGACGATCGAGGAGATCGGGGTGATCTCGGCGCCGTTGTTCGTGGCGGTGACGTACGTGAAGCCCGAGAACGAGGCGACGTCGATCTTGCCGGCGACGGCGGCTTCGATGAGCGCCGCGTAGTCGGTGGACTCGTGGTACTCGACCGTCTTGCCGGTCTCCTTCGCGATGTAGTCCATGAGGGGCTGGTAGTTCGTCTCGGTGTCGACCGAGTCGGGCACGACGCCGAAGACGAGCGTGTCGGAGTCGACGGCGAACGCGGCCGCGTCGGCGGCGGGCTCGTCGGCGGTCGCGGGCGCCGAGCAGGCCGCGAGGCCGAGGGCGAGGGCGGCGGCGCCGAGCAGGGCGAATGCACTGGTCTTGGTGCGGGAGATCATGACGGCCTTTCAGGCAGGGGTCGTGGATCGGACGACAGGTACGTTGCCAGATCCGGCGCAACGTGTATACCGATCTTGCTTGCCATTCACGAGGTGTTCACTCAACTCGTCCCAGGTGGACGCAGGATGTCGCGTGCCGGTCGAGTTCGAGCCGCCCTTCCCTTGCGTCGGGCGCGGCAAGTAGTATTCCTACGTGACTTCGATGGTGTACAAGCTGATCGCCGACGACCTGCGCGAGCGCATCGCGAGCGGGCAACTCGCCCCGGGCGACGACGTGCCGACCGAGGCCGAGCTCGCCGAGCTGTGGCGCACCTCGCGCGGCCCGATCCGCAACGCGCTCGCGGCACTGCGGCACGAGGGCCTCATCGAGACCACGCGCGGGCGCCCGGCCAAGGTCGTCGAGCGCAAGGCCCACCAGGCCGTCGACGTGTCGATCCCGTTCACTCGCTGGGCGCGCGACCTCGGCGCGGCACCCGGCGCGATCACGCAGGAGGTCTCGCTGCGACGCGCCGACCCCGAGCACGCCGAGGCCCTCGACGTCGACCCCGGCACCCTCGTCGTGCACGTGCTGCGCCTGCGCCTGCTCGACGGCAGGCCGACCATGCTCGAGCGGCTCACGTACATCGAACCGGTGGGCCGGGTGCTCTTCGGCATCGACCTCGACGCCGTGTCGATCACCGAGGTGCTCGCCGAGCACGGCCTGGGCTCGTCCGACGTCGACCACGAGATCGACGCGATCGCGGCCGACGAGCTCGACGCGAGCCTGCTCGGGCTCGCCGTGGGCGCGCCCGTGCTGCGCCTGCGCCGCGTCTCGCGCGACGATGACGGGCGCGTGTTCGAGGCGTCCGACGACCGGTACCGCAGCGATCTCGTGCGGTTCACGGTGGCCGCCTCCGGGCGCGCGCCGCGTGGGGAGCACTATCTGCGGCCCATCGGGGGCTGATTCCGGCCGGCGAGCCTCAGATCGCGAGCAGCGCGATGCCGCCCACGACGACCGCCGAGGCGGCGAGCCGCCAGCCTGCCCGGCTCTCGCGCAGCACGAGCGCGCCGAACAGGCTCACGAGCACGACGCTGACCTCGCGCATCGGGGCGACGAGGGCGACCGGCGCCATCGTGATCGCGACGAGCACCAGGATGTACGACAGCGGCGAGAGTGCGCCGAAGAGCAGGATGCGGGGCCAGTGCCGGCGTGCGACGGCGACGAGCTCGCTGCGTCGCCGACCGAGCATCGCGGCGTACATCGGGATCTCGACGAGCGTGCATCCGACCATGTAGGCCACGGGCGGGACCGCCCACTCGCGCACTGCATGCGCGTCCCACACCGTGTACGCCGCGATCGCGACCCCCGTCACGAGCCCCCACGCGATCGCCGGGTCGAGGCGCGCGCATCGCCCGCGCCTCGCCTGCTCGGGTGCGTCGGGCGACGGCGTCGGGGCTCCGCGACCGCGGTCGAGGCCTCCGATCGCGACGATGCCCGCGAGGATCACCGCGACGCCGGCGATCGCCGCAGGCGACGGGCGCTCGCCGAGCAGCGCGACCGCGACGACCACGGTCAGCGCAGGGCCCGTGCCGCGCGCGGTCGCGTACACGGTCGAGAGCCGCCCGCTCGCGTAGCCCCGCTGCAGCACGAGCATGTACGCGCAGTGCAGGAGGGCCGAGATCCCGACGCCCACCGCGACGTCGAGCGGGTCGGCCTCGCCCAGTCCGCCCGTGAGCGGCACCACCGGCAGCCAGAGCACGGTTGCGGCGAGGGCGCCCCACCAGAGGAACGGCACACCGATGCGGCTCACACCGTGGGCGAGGATGTTCCAGGCCGCGTGGCAGACGGCGGCGGAGAGGACGAGAGCGAGCGCGATCGGCGACACGGGGGACCCTTCGAGTCCGTCGCGCGGCGCGACGGACGGGTCCTCCGGGCTTTTGTCCTGTCAGATGACGCCCGTCGATCGCGGCGGACGTGGCGCCGCTCGGACCAGTCGGACACCTCTGCGGTGGCCCGGAACCCTAGGCGCTGTCGCGGATCACGCTAGCAGCGCGGCTCGGGGCGACGCCGCCGATGGGGGTCGCCGTGCCGGAGTTCACCGGGAGTTCGTCCGGCGCCACGCCGGCTGGGCCGACCACGGTGAACGGACGACGTGCGCGCCAGGGTCAGGAGTTCGTGCCGTCGGAGGTGCCGGATTCGCCCTGCGTGCCCTGGTCGCCCGGCTGACCGCCCTGCCAGGGGCCGCCGCCGTCGGGCAGCTCGGGGCGCTCGCCGTCGCCGGGGAACTGCCCGGGCCCGCCCTGGAAGTCGCCGCCCGACAGCACGCCGAGCAGGCCGTCCAGCAGCGAACTCGCCGATCCGGCGGCGAACCCGCCCGTGAACGAGAGCAGCAGCAACAGCACCCCGCCCGTGACGAGCACCCAGAGCCTGCGGTACCACGGGGTCTTCACGACCGTCGATGGGCCGGTGGATGTCGAGGCCGCCGCTCCGTCGGCGAGCGGCGTGGGGTACGTGGCGGTCATGGGCTCCTCCGGAGGCGGGAGCGGGGCGGAATCCCCGCGTTGGCCTCCAGTGGACCCCGAGACGCTATGGGAGCACCCTCATCCGCCGATGAATCGGCCCAGAACGGGGCGTGAGAACGCGAACGGGCGGCCGTTTCCGGCCGCCCGTCCGTCTGTTCGCCGCGACGCGTTACGCCTCGACGAGCGCCTGCTTGACGACGCTCGTGAAGAACGCGAGGCCGTCGACGCCCGAACGCATCGCAGCGGCGGTGTCGGGGCCGAAGCCGGGTTCGACCGCGTGCTCGGGGTGCGGCATGAGGCCGACCACGTTGCCGCGCGCGTTCGTGATGCCGGCGATGTCGCGCATCGAGCCGTTGGGGTTCACGTCGACGTAGCGGAACACCACGCGGCCCTCGCCCTCGAGCCGATCGAGCGTGTCGGCATCGGCGATGAAGCCGCCCTCGCCGTTCTTCAGGGGGATGGTGATCTGCTGGCCGGCGTCGAAGCCGCTCGTCCAGTCGGTCGAGGTGTTCTCGACCGTGAGCACCTGGTCGCGGCAGATGAAGGAGCCGTGGTCGTTGCGGATCAGGCCGCCCTCGAGCAGGTGCGCCTCGGTCAGCATCTGGAAGCCGTTGCAGATGCCGAGCACGGGCATGCCGGCGTTCGCGGCGTCGACGACCTCGGTCATGATCGGCGAGAGCGAGGCGATCGCGCCGCAGCGCAGGTAGTCGCCGTAGCTGAACCCGCCAGGCAGGATCAGCGCGTCGACCCCCTCGAGGTCGTGCGAGCCGTGCCAGAGGGCGACGGGCTCGCCGCCCGCGAGGCGCACCGCGCGCTGGGCGTCGCGGTCGTCGAGCGAGCCGGGGAAGGTGATGACGCCGATGCGCATGGCGTCAGGCCTCGACGGCGGCGTCGGCGGCCTCGTCGCCGAAGTCGATGTTCACGACGTCTTCGATGACTGAGTTGGAGAGGATCTCCTCGGCGATCTGCTGCACGCTCGCGCGCAGCGCGTCGTCGACGGGCCCGTCGACGGTGAGTTCGAAGCGCTTGCCGATGCGCACGGAGGCGAATCCGGCGTGGCCGGTGCGGGCGAGGGCGCCGGCGACGGCCTTCCCCTGGGGATCGAGCAGTTCGGCCTTGGGCATCACGTCGACGACGATGGTGGGCACCGCGGTTCTCCGTCCGGTGTCGAGGGGTGGTTTGCCACGATTCTACCCGGGCCGACGGATGTCGCGCGCCGCCGCCGGGCGGGCACCGGCCGCGTTTGCCGCATCCGTATTCCGAGTGTATTATTCCGGTCGGAATAGTTTGCGCCCGGCGAGAGGAGAACGGATGCCGCAGCTCACCCCGCTCGCCGTCTCGGCGCTCGCGCTGCTCGTCGAGGCCCCGATGCATCCGTACGAGATGTACCAGCTCATGCTCCAGCGGCGTGAGGACCGGGTCGTCAAGGTGAACGCCGGATCGCTCTACCGCGCGGTCGAGCGGCTCGAACGCGACGGCCTGATCGCCGAGAGCACCACCGAGCGCGAGGGCAACCGCCCCGAGCGCACGGTGTACGCGATCACCGAAGCCGGGCGCCGGGCCTTCCTCGACACGGTCGAGGAGATGCTCGGCCACCACGTCAACGAGTTCCCCGAGTTCCCCCTCGCCATCGGCGAGGCCCACAACCTGCCGGCCGACCGCGTCGTCGAACTGCTCCGTGCGCGGGAGGAGCAGGTCGCCACGGCGATCTCCCTGCTCGACGACGGGCTCGCGCGCATCGCCGCCAAGCAGCTGCCGAAGCGCTACGTGCTGAACGTGCACTATTCGCGGGCGATGCTCGAGACCGAGCTCGGCTGGCTCACCCAGACCATCGACGAACTGACCACGGGATCACTCGACTGGTCGTCGCCGCACGGTGCGCATCGCACCATCCACTGACCTGCCCGCCCATCGGTGCGGCACCCCTTCCGGAGGAACCTCACATGCAACGCGAACTCCGCCCCTGGCCGGCCCTCTGGGCCCTGGTCATCGGCTTCTTCATGATCCTGGTCGACTCGACCATCGTGTCGGTCGCGAACCCCGCCATCATGCGCGGGCTCGACGCCGACCTCACCGCCGTGCTCTGGGTCACGAGCGCCTACCTGCTCGCCTACGCCGTGCCGCTGCTCATCACCGGCCGCCTCGGCGACCGGTTCGGACCGAAGAACATCTACCTGATCGGCCTCGTGATCTTCACGCTGGCCTCCCTCTGGTGCGGGTTCTCGGGCGACATCGAGACGCTCATCCTCGCGCGCGTCGTGCAGGGCCTCGGCGCCGCGCTGATGACGCCGCAGACGATGGCCGTGATCACGCGCATCTTCCCGCCGAACCAGCGCGGCGCGGCCATGGGCCTCTGGGGTGCCGTGGCCGGCATCGCGACCCTCGTCGGCCCGATCCTCGGCGGCGTGCTGGTCGACAGCCTCGGCTGGGAGTGGATCTTCATCGTCAATGTGCCCGTCGGCGTCATCGCGTTCGTGCTCGCCCTGCGGCTCGTGCCGAAGCTCGAGACGCACCAGCACTCGTTCGACTGGCTCGGCGTCGTGCTCTCGGCCGTCGGCATGTTCCTCGTCATCTTCGGCATCCAGGAGGGCGAGACGTACGACTGGGGCACCATCACCGGGCCCATCACGGTCTGGGGCCTCATCATCACTGGCCTCGTGGTGCTCGCCGCGTTCGTCGTCTGGCAGCGGTACAACCGCAAGGAGCCGCTGCTGCCGCTCTCGCTCTTCCGCGACCGCAACTTCTCGCTCGCGAACGGCGGCATCACGCTCGTCGGCCTCGCGATCGTCGCGATGCCCCTGCCGCTGACGTTCTACTTCCAGGTCGCCCGCGGCCTCGAGCCGACGCAGTCGGCGCTCATGCTCGCGCCCATGGCCGTCGTCGCCGGCGTCATGGCGCCGATCATCGGCCGGCTCACCGACCGGGTCGACCCGAAGTGGATCGCGGCCGTCGGCTTCGCGATCACGGCCGCCTCGCTCGCGGCCATGTCGCTGCTCATCACCCCCGACGTCGAGCTGTGGGTGCTGCTCATCCCCGCGGCGGGCCTCGGCCTCGGCACCTCGGGCATCTGGGCGCCGCTCGCCTCCACGGCGACCCGCAACCTCCCCCCGGCGCAGGCCGGCGCGGGTTCGGGCGTCTACAACATGACCCGTCAGGTCGGTTCGGTGTTCGGCGCCGCGGCGATCACCGCACTGCTGAACGCGCGGCTCGAGGCGAACCTGCCCGGGTTCTCGGAGTCCGGCGCCCAGTCGAGCCAGGCCGGGCAGGCACTGCCGCCCCAGATCGCCGCGGGCTTCACCGACGCGATGAGCCAGGCGCTCTGGCTTCCGGTCGTCGCCTTCGCGCTCGGCGCGGTGCTCGTGCTGTTCTTCGCCAAGCCCAAGCAGACCGTGGCCTGGGGCGAACAGCAGGCATCGCAGCCGGATGCCGCGGGCTCGCCCGCGACCGGATCGCTGAGCGCGGTCGACTAGCAGGGCGTCCCGCGCGCCGGAAGCGACGAAGGAGCGTCTCGAGATCCTCGCGGATCCCGGGACGCTCCTCGCCGTTTCGGCGTGTTCCCCTTCGCCTGTCCTTGCGGCGCGTCAGCGCCGGCCGATGCCCCGGATGATGAGGGCGAGCGCGAGCACGGCGGCCGCTCCCACGGCGATCACGAGCGCCGGGTTCTCGCGGTACTTCGCCCGCACGTAGCCGGATCCCTCATCGACGAGGCTGCGTCCGGTCTCGTACGCCTGCTGCGCCTGGGCCTGTGCGGCGTCGAGGGCGTCGGCGCCGGACTCCTTGACCTGCGATGCGGCCGACTTCAGGTCGCCGAGCGTCTCCTCGACGGTCTCCTTCGCCGCCCCGAGGGCGGAATCGGCCGCGCCGCGCGCGTGCTTCGCGGCGTCCTCGACGTTCGATGCGGCTGCCGACGCGGCGCCCTCCACCTGATCGGCCGCGTGCTTCGCGGCATCCGTCGCCCGCTCGGCGGCATCCCGTACGGACTCGGTCGCATCTGCGTCCGTTCGATTCGGATCCGACATGCACTGCCCTCCAGCCGTTCGAGGACGGAGTGCCACGACGACCCACCCGTCCGTGGATGCCCGCAATGCTAGGTCGACCGAGGCCGGATCGCCCGATCGTGCTCAGGGGGTTGTCAGCGGCATGCCCGGGTGGTATCGAGCGCGGTGTCAGCCGAGCCCGGCGCGCTCGAGCAGCACCTGCTTGAGCACGTCGCGGGTCGCGGCCATGCCACGGTGCACCTCTTCGAAGCTCGTCGAGAGCGGCGAGAGCCCGATGCGGATGCCGCCGGGGTCGCGGTAGTCGGGAATGACGTCCTGCTGCCAGAGTCGGGCCACGACCTCGCGCATCTCGGGGTGGAAGAACGTGACGTGGCCGCCGCGTTCCTCGACGTCGTCGGGGGAGGCGAGGGTCACGCCGAGCGGCGCCAGCCAGTCGGCCGCGAGCGAGATCGCGAACTCGGTGAGCGCGACCGACTTCGCGCGGATCGCGGGCATGCCGGCCTCCTCGATCATCGCGAGGGTCTCCTGCATGGCGATCATGCCGACGACCGGGGCGGTGCCGCTGATGAAGCGCTGCATGCCGGGCGCCGGCCGGTACTCGGGCCCCATGAGGAACATGTCGGTCGTGCCCCACCAACCCTGGATCGGCTGCTCGAGCACGTCCTGCAGGTCGTCGCGCACGTAGGCGAACGCGGGCGACCCCGGTCCGCCGTTGAGGTACTTGTACGTGCAGCCCACGGCGAGGTCGAAGCCCCACTCGTCGGCCTTCACGGGCACCGAACCGGCCGAGTGGCAGAGGTCCCAGAGGATCAGTGCGCCCGCGTCGTGCGCGATGCGGGTGAGCTCGGGAGCATCGGCGAGGTAGGCCGAGCGATAGGCGACGTGCGAGATCACCACGAGGGCGGTGTGCGGGCCGACGGCCTCGGCGAGCTGCTCGGGAGTGACGCCCGACGAGGTGTCGACCTCGATCCAGCGCAGCGTGAGCCCGCGCTCCTTCGCGATGCCGTCGAGCACGTACCGGTCGGTCGGGAAGTTGTCGGAGTCGAGCACGATCTCGCGGCGGGCGGGGTCGCGGGCGACCTGCGCGTCGACGGCGGCGCGGGCCAGTTTGTAGAGCAGCACGGTCGTGGAGTCGCCGATCACGGTCTGCCCGGCCTTTGCGTCGATCACGGCGCGGCCGATGCGGTCGCCGATCTCGTTCGGCAGGCGCAGCCACGACTCGTCCCACCCGCGGATGAGCCGCCCGCCCCAGCTCTCGCGCAGGAACTCCTCGACGCGGGCGATCGCCGACACCGGCGGCCGTCCGAGGGAGTTGCCGTCGAAGTAGACGAGGTCGGTGTCGGCGCCCTCGAACTTCGCCCGGTGGTGCGCGAGCCCGTCGGCGCGGTCCATGCGTCGGGCGAACGCGAGTTGCGGGTCGAGCGTCACAGGGTCTCCAGTTCTTCGGCGGGCACGACGACGGCCGAGGCGAGCCACGCGGGCAGGTCGGCGAGCGTCTCGGGCGAGGTTCCGGCGGCGAAGGTCGCGATGCCCTCCGCGGGTTCGTCGCGCGGCCACGGGTCGGTGAGGGCGTCGAGCAGGTCGGATGCCGCGAGCCCCGCCTCGACGAGCAGTGCGAGCTCGCGCGCATTGACGCCCGCCGGCTGCTCGCCGTTGCCGAGGTCGGTGCCGTAGAGCACGCGCCCGCCTGCGCCGTGGAATCGGCGGAGGTTGTCGACCGCGCGTTCGGCGTCGGGCGTGGGCTCGCCGTAGCCGGCGACGAACAGCGTCGAGATCCACCGCTGCCCGGTCGCGATTGCCCGGGCGATGAGCTCGTCGTCGACGCGCTCGGTGAAGGGGGTGTGGGCGAGCGCGTCGACGCCCGCATCGACGGCCAGCCGGGTCATGCCCGCGCCCTCGACATGGGCGACCACCGGCATCCGTCGATCGTGCGCGGCCGAGACGATCGCGCCGAGCGTCGCGGCGTCGAAGACGGGGCCGGCCGCGGAGTTCAGGGCGACCTTGACGACGGATGCCCCGAACGCGTGCTGCTCGGCCACGGCCGCCTCGGCCGGCGAGGGCAGCGCGCCCCGGCGTTCGCCGTCGACCGCGGGCACCTCGTGCGCGCAGCCGTCGGGAGCCCACGGACGATCGGTGGGATACCCGCCCGGCGTGGTGAGGAACCGCCCGGCGAAGTCGGTGCGCGGCAGGCCCTCGCGGCTGCGGGCGGCCGTCACCACTTCGAGCGGGGCGCCGAGGTCGACCACCCCGGCGAGGTTGCCGCCCGCGAGCGCGTCGGGACTCACGAGCATGAGGTGCACGTGGTGGTCGACGAACGGCGGCAGCGCGAGGCCGACCACGCCCGGGTGCTCCCCGTTCAGCGACCGCCGCGCGGGAACGGCGTGCGTTCCGAGGTCGGGCCGGCCGTCGGGGGCCGGAGCGGAATCGTGGAGCTGCGGCATCCGATCACCCCGGGATCTCGGTGCGCACGGCGTAGAGCTCGGGGAAGAACGTGAGCGAGAGCGCACGCTGCAGGAACGGCGCACCGCTCGACCCGCCCGTGCCCGGCTTCGAGCCGATGATGCGCTCGACGGTCTTCAGGTGGCGGAAGCGCCACAGCTGGAAGTTGTCCTCGAGGTCGACGAGCTCCTCGCAGGTCTCGTACGCGGCCCAGTGCTGGTCGGTGTGCGCGTAGATCTGGGCGAACACGGGCACGAGCTCGGGCACGAAGGTCCACGCCTGGGTCACGTCGCGTTCGAGCACGGACTCGGGAATCGGGTAGCCGGCGCGCGAGAGCAGCCGCAGGAACTCGTCGTAGAGGCTCGGCGTCTCGAGGGCCGTCGTCAGCATGGCGGTGGCGTCGGCATCCGACTCGAAGACCTGCAGCATCTTCGCGTTCTTGTTGCCGAGCACGAACTCGACCGCGCGGTACTGGAACGACTGGAACCCGCTCGCGTTGCCGAGCACCCCGCGGAACTGCGCGTACTCGGCGGGCGTCAGCGTCGCGAGCACCGACCACTGCTCGGTCAGCGTCTTCTGGATGTGCTTGACCCGGGCGACGCACTTCAGCGCCCGCGCGAGCTCGTCGGCGCGCAGCAGGTCGCGGGCCGTCTCGAGCTCGTGCAGCACGAGCTTCAGCCACAGCTCGGTCGTCTGGTGCTGGATGATGAACAGCAGCTCGTCGTGGTGCTCGGGCCGCGAGATCGGCCGCTGCGCGCTCAACAGCGTCGGCAGGTCGAGGTAGCCGCCGTAGCTCATGCGATCGCTGAAATCGGTGACGACGGATGCCTCGATGCGCCGGGTGTTGCCCTCGACGCCGTCGGTCGCGCCCTCGTCGGTACTCACACGACCAGCCTAGCCGCGGGGTCTCGCGCGGGAGCGGTTCGGGCGCGGCGGGCGTTCCCCCCGACCGGTAGAACCGGCGGTCTGCCCGCCGCACCGCATCCTTCTCCCCCAAGAAGGCCGTTCGGCTCGGAAATGGATGAAACGGAGCCGACCCTCCGAATCATATCCGACGCTGCGGCGTACAGTGAACTCCATGACGTCGAGCGTTTCGCCCCGTCGCGATGCGCGACGAAACCACGAACGCCTCCTCGCCGAGGCGAGGGTCCTCTTCACGGAACGCGGCATCGACGCGCCGCTCGACGAACTGGCCACGCGAGCGGGCGTGGGCCCGGGCACCGTGTACCGCCATTTCGCGAATCGCGACGCGCTCATCCGCGAGCTGTACGACGCCGGCGTCGCCGACCTGCATGCCCTCGCACCCGAGATCCTCGGGGCCGAGACCGGGTGGCGTTCGATCGAGCTCTACCTCGAGCGTCTCGCAGAATGGCTCGCCGGATCTCCCTACGTTCCCGCCGTGATGCGGCGCATGGCGGCGCTCGATCCGACGTACAAGCCCGGCACCGAGTTCGCCGAGGCGATTGCCGGCATGGTCGAACGCGCACAGGCCGAGGGAAGCCTGCGCACGGACGTCACGGCCGTCGACCTGAGCATCCTCGTCGACATGCTCGGCGGTCTCGGACAGTACGGCGGGGCGTACCTGCCGTACTGGCGCCGTCAGCTCGTCGTCATCCTCGACGGACTGCGCGCCCGCCCCGACAACACGCCCATCGACGGCGAAGGGCAGGCGTTCGAGGAGTTCCACGACATGTCGCATGCCAAGGGGCCGCAGGCGCCCGCGCCGCCGGTCGGGTAGCACGCACGTCGCAACACCGAGGGGGAATCGATGATCGAGGTCAGGGGCGCGAACGGCGAGCGCCTGCTCTACGACGGCGCGAGCGTCGCGAAGTTCCGGCACGACGGGCTGCAGGAGGTGACGCGCAACCCCGTCTCGACGTACCGGAGCATCCAGGTCAAGCGCCGAGCGGGCAAGCGCGGCAAGCCCGACACCTACGAGGTGCTGCTCGCGATGTCGTCGTTCATGTCGCTCACCGTCGATGACGAGCACAAGCCGCAGCTCGACGAGCTCGTCGCGGCACTCGAGGGTTCCATCGCGTCGGCGGGCTGACGCCCTTCGGCTAGCCCGCGGCGCGCACCTCGACGAGGTTCGCCCACGGGTCGTCGAAGGCCAGGCTGCGACCGTCGTCGCGCGTCGGGACGCTGAAGTGCGACATCCGCTCGCCCAGCTCGCCGAGATCGTCGGCCGTCGGCACGACGATCTCGACCTTGCCGAGGCCGAGTGCGAGGCTGCGTCGACCGGCGCCGCGACTGCCCCACGTGTTCATGGCCATGTGGTGGTGGTAGCCGCCGGCCGAGACGAAGAGCGCCTGATCGCCCATGGCGGCCGTCGTCTCGAATCCGAGGCGGTCGACGTAGAACTCGCGCGCGCTCGCCACATCGCCCACCGACAGGTGCACGTGCCCGACGACCGCGTCGCCGATGCCGGTTCCGGATGCCGCGGCATCCGCTCCGGCCTGCCCGAGGTGCTCGCGCAGGTAGCCGTTCGGGTCGAGGTAGATCGTCGCCATCTCGACCTGGCCGTGCACCCAGCTCCAGCCGGAGCGGTCGCGGTCGAAGTAGAGCTCGACGCCGTTGCCCTCGGGGTCGGTGAAGTAGAAGGCCTCGCTCACGAGATGGTCGGCGCTGCCCGTGAAGGTGCCGGGGTAGCGCGAGGCGACCGAGTAGATCGCGGTCGCCAGCGCCTCGCGCGAGTCGAAGAGCACGGCCGTGTGGTACAGCCCGGCGTCGCTCGGCGAGGCGTGCTTGAGCGCGGGGGAGTGCTGCAGGATCACGACGGGCGTGGTGCCGCGACCAAGCACGGCGACGGGGCCGTCGTGGCTCAGCAGGTCGAGGGTCACGCCGTCGCGGTAGTAGCGGATCATGCCGTCGAGGTCGCCGACGCGCAGGGTCACCGCGCCCATGCCGGTGTCTGCGGCGAGGAGTCCAGCGCCTTGGGGCGTTCCATTGGTTGTAAGCACAACTAATCATAACGCGTCGAGGCGCCGAGTATTCCGAGCGGATGTCGCCGAGCCGGGCATCCGGGTGTGCGGAGCGCTCTTGAGTTCGATGCGCCGCGCTCCCTAGTGTTGAGCCATCACGGCTCCCGGGGTCACGCGGGGAGCCCGAGTCGAGGGGGATTCGCTCATGGGAATGGACAACCTGCTGCTGTACGTCGCCACATACGACGACGCCGACGTCGCGACCGACCAATACCGGTCGCTGAAGGGCGCGGCGGAGGGCGACGAACTCGAGGTCGTGTCATCGGTCGTGTTGCGCCGAGGCGAAGACGGCAGGGTCACGGTCGACGAGCACGGAACGGGTCAGGTCGCTTCCGGCGCCTGGATCGGCGCCGGTGCGGGCCTGGTCGTCGGCCTGTTCGCTCCGCCGCTGCTCGCCGCGACGGCGATCGGTGCGGGCGTCGGCGCGATCTCGGGCAAGCTGGCCAAGAAGCACGACGAGAAGAAGGTCGGCCTCGAACTCGAGGAGTACCTGCCGAAGGGCTCGTCGGCGATCGTGGCCGTCATCGACGACCGTTACCTCGACCGCATCGACTCGGCGCTCGCCAAGGCGAGCAAGAAGGTCAGCAAGGCCATCGATCGCGACGACTTCGAAGCGCTCGAGAAGGCGATCACCGAGGGCGGCGACAAGATCGCGCACGCGATCTCGTCGTAGGGTTCGCGTCGAGCGGAACGTCTCGGCCGCCGGCACAGCCGGCGGCCGTCGCGCGCGGTCGTCGGTGCGACCGACTCGCGGTCAGGCGCCGGTCGTCAGCCGATCGAGCAGCTCACGGTACTTCGCAGCCGTCTGCTCCACGATCTCGTGCGGCAGGGTCGGCGCGTCCTCGACCGCGGACTGGTCCCAGTTCGCCGCGAGCCAGTCGCGCACGATCTGCTTGTCGAAGCTCGCCATGCGGCGCTCTGGCGTGGTCTCGGACGCGTAGGTCGCGGCATCCCAGTACCGGCTCGAGTCGCTCGTGAGCACCTCGTCACCGAGCGTGACGATGCCCGTGGCGCGATCGGCGCCGAACTCGAACTTGGTGTCGGCGAGGATGAGGCCGCGCGCCTCGGCGATCGCCTGGGCCTTCGCGAAGATCTCGAGCGAGAGCTCGCGCAGCTGGGCTGCGACGACCTCTCCGACGATCTCGACGGTGCGCTCGTAGCTGATGTTCTCGTCGTGCTCGCCGAGCGGCGCCTTCCACGCGGGCGTGAAGATCGGCTCGGGCAGGCGGTCGCCGTTCGAGAGCCCCTCGGGCAGGCGGATGCCGCCGATGGCGCCCGTCGCCTGGTACTCCTTCCAGCCGCCGCCCGTGATGAAGCCGCGCACGACGCACTCGATCGGGAACATGTCGAGCGTGCGGCAGAGCGTCGCCCGGTCGGCGAGCTCGGCGGGCACGTCGGGAAGGTGCAGCGCCTCGAGGCGGTCGTCGAGCCGGTGCGCGAGGTGGTTCGGCACCTCGGGCAGCTGGTCGAACCACCAACGGGTCAGGTCGGTGAGCATCGCGCCCTTGCCCGGGATCGCGGGCTCGAGCACCTGGTCGAACGCGCTCACGCGGTCGCTCGCGACCACCAGCACGACGGGCGAGAGCCGCAGCGGATCGCCGGTCCAGGTGTCGTCGTCGTCGAGCACGGACGTGGGCACGTAGAGGTCGCGCACCTTGCCCGAGTAGACGTGGGTCCAGCCGGCGTACTCGCTGTCGGTCATGGTGCTCCCCTTGCTCTGGTTCCTCGGCGCTGCTTGCTCTGGTTACTCGGCGACGCGTGCGGCGATGTCGGTGCGGTACTGGCCGCCCTCGAGGCGCAGGTGGCCGAGCGCCTCGTAGGCGCGGCGCCGCGCCTCGCCGAAGTCCTCACCGACCGCGACGACGTTGAGCACGCGGCCGCCGGTCGCGATGAGCGGCGGGTCGACGTCGGGCTCGGTCACCGAGCCGATGGCGGTCGCCGCATGCGCGATGTGCACGCCGGGAACGGAAGCCGCGGCATCCAGTCCCTCGATGGCGCGCCCGGTCTCGGGGGCCTCGGGGTACCCCTCGCTCGCGAGCACGACCGTGACCGCGGCATCGGGCCGGAACTCGGGGCGGGGCAGCTCGCCCAGCCCGCCCGTGGAGGCGGCCAGCAGCAGGCTCGACAGCGGGGTCGCGAGGCGGGGCAGCACGACCTGGGTCTCGGGGTCGCCGAAGCGCGCGTTGAACTCGATCACGCGGATGCCGCGCGTCGTGAGGATGAGCCCCGCGTAGAGCAGGCCGATGAACGGCGTCTGCTCGTCGGCGAGCTGCTTCACGGTCGGCAGCGCGATGGTCTCGATGACCTCGTCGACGAACGCCTGCTCGCTGCCGAACTCGGCGTCGAGCCACGGCAGCGGCGAGTACGCGCCCATGCCTCCGGTGTTCGGGCCCTGGTCGCCGTCGCGCAGGCGCTTGTAGTCCTGCGCGGGTGAGAGCGGCAGCACGTTCGTGCCGTCGGAGAGCAGGAACAGCGATACCTCTTGACCGTCGAGGAACTCCTCGACGAGCACCGGACCCTGCTGCAGGTAGTGGGCGGCGTGCGCGAGCGCGGCGTCGCGATCTTCGGTGACGAGCACGCCCTTGCCTGCGGCGAGGCCGTCCGCCTTCACGACGTGCGGGGCGCCGTACTCGTCGAGCGTCGCCTCGACGTCGGCGAGGGTCTCGGCGAGGCGGGCACGGCCGGTCGGCACGTTCGCGTCCTCCATGATGCGCTTCGCGAAGGTCTTCGAACCCTCGAGCGCGGCGGCCGCCTTGCCCGGGCCGAACACCGGGATGCCGCGCGTGCGCAGGGCGTCGGCGACGCCCGCGACGAGCGGGGCCTCGGGGCCCACGACGACGAGGTCGATGTCGTTCTCGAGCGCGTACTCGGTGACCACCGAGCGGTCGGTCGGGTCGAGCGCGATCGTCTCGACGCTGCCGCGAGCCGACGAGGTCGCGGATGCCGCGATGCCGGCGTTGCCCGGTGCGGCGACGATCTCGTGCCCGGCCTCCTCATCGAGGAGCGCGAGGATGATGGCGTGCTCGCGCGCGCCCGAGCCGAGGATGAGGATTCTCACCGGTTCAGGCTACCCGATCGGGCCCCCGGCGCCCGCGGCGTGACGCCGCTCGCGCGCGCTGCGGACGCGCACCGCCGACGAGCCCGGGAACGGCGTTCGCGCGGACGCAGATGGTCGCCTCACGGAGCGAATGGCGACCACTCGCGTCCGCACGATGGGCATCCGCAGGGCATCCGGCAGGGTCGGCGGTGTGCGGGAGGATGGAGCCATGGCACGAGCGAGAATCGGCGACGACGAAGGACGCGAGGCGGTGGCCGCCTGGCGGGCGGCATCCGGAGTCGCTGCCGGCGCGGCTGGCGGTACTGCCGGTGACGGCGAGTCGGCCGCAGACGAGTCGCCCGCGGCATCCGCCCCTCCCGTGGTCGACCGCACGACGCTCGCGCTCGCGGTGCGCTACTCGCTGCAACTGCTCGCCGAGCGGGCGCCAGGCGGCACCGTCGAGGTTCGCGTGCCGCCGTTCGCCGCGGTGCAGTGCGTCGAGGGCCCCAAGCACACCCGCGGTACCCCGCCCAACGTCATCGAGACGGATGCCGCGACGTGGCTGTCGCTGGCCACCGGCAGCCTCACGTGGGCCGACGCCCGAGACGCGGGCCGCGTGCACGCCTCGGGTCAGCGGGCCGACCTCGAGGGTCTGCTGCCGGTGCTGCGCGGCTGATCGAGCTGCGCTCCCACGGTTCGGCACCGCTCGCGGAACGACTCGCGGAGCGGTGTGGCAGGCTGCTGTGATGCTCTCACCGCAGACGCTGGGCGAACCCGATCGTCGCCTGGTCGCATCGTGGGCGGCCGACTGCGCCGAGCGCGTCCTGCCGTTGTTCGAGGCGGAGGCGCCCGACGACGATCGGCCCCGCGACGGCATCGCGCGCGCCAGGGCCTTCGGCCGAGGTGAGCTCGATGCCGCCGGTCAGATCCGCGTCCGGTTCGTCGCGGGCCGGGCCGCGCAGGCGGTGAGTTCGCCGGCAGCCGTCGCTGCCGCGAGGGCCGCCGCGCAAGCCGCCGGAGTCGCGCACATGGGCGCGCACGCGCTCGGCGCGGCCGCCTACGCCGCGAAGGCGGCGGGACTCGCCACCCCCGATCGTCCGGATGCCCTGCACGACGAGATCGCCTGGCAACTCGAGCACCTCGACGGTGCGACGCGCTCAGCACTGCTGCAGCTGCCATTGCTCGGCACCGACTCCGCCGGACCGCTCGGCTCGGGCTTGCTCGCGTCAGGTGTGCTCGGGTCGACGATCCGCGAGATCCAGGCAGCGCTCTGCGAACCGTCCGGGCGCTCCGGCACCGCCCAGGAGGGTGCCGGGTGAGCGGTCAGCATTCGAGCGGGGAGGTCGATCCGAGCGATCCTGCATATCGCAATCTCATCGACCTCAGTCAGGTTCGTCTCGGCCGCGCTGTCGCAGTCCTCTCGGGAATCGGATCCTTGGTCGCAGCCGCGGCTTTCGCCGTGGCGCTGCTCGCGGCCATGCCCGCGACCCCGAGCATCCTGACGGATCAAGCCGTCGTCGTCGCTGCACCGGTGCTCAGGGTCGTCGCAGGAGTGGCCGCCTGGGCCGGATTCGTCTCGGGGGTCGTCGCGTGCGGTGTCCTTCGCGCCTACCCGGAGGCCAGGATCCGCTGGCTGCCTGGGTCGATGATCGCGGCCGCCGCGATCGCTTTCCTCCTGCCGCTCGCCCAAGCGTTCTGGGCGCAGGGCCTCCACTGAACGCGGGCCGGATGCTGTCGAGCGGTTCGGGGTGCCGCCGTCGCACTCAGCGCAGCGAGCGCAGGTACCTGCGCCGTGCCACGATCTGCGCGACGCGGAGCAGCGGGTGGAGCGACCGCCACGGTTGCTGCGGCGCGGGGCTCGTGAGCGAGCGGACGGTCAGGAACACGTCGGTGCCCTCGCGATGGACGATGAACGCCTCCTCGCCCGACACCGGATGCCCCGCGAGCGTGCGGTACGCGAACCCCACGCGCGACGGGGTGATGACGACATCGGCCACCTCGACGGGCTCGCGCACGGTGATGTCGAGAACCCGAGCGGTGATCGTCAGGCGGGCACCGGATGTCACGGCGCGCGCATCGTCGACGTGGAACCCGCTTCGCGTCTTCACCATCCAGTGCAGGATGTCGCGGCTCGCCCGATCCCAGACGTCGTCGCCGCTGCCGACATGCGCCGACACCTCGCTGCGGCGGAACCCGTCGGCGCCGCCCGCCGGCCAGGTCGGCAGCTGGGGATGCGTCACGCTACGCCCCTGCCGGGGTTCGAGCTGAGCGATTCGACGAGGTACCGGTTGCGCTCGGTGATCAGCCGTCGCAGGTAGGGCACGAGCACCAGCCGCTCGGCGAGGCGTCCGAACACCGGCGAGGCGATCGTCAGGGTGTCCACCATCACGGTCTCCGCGCCGTCGACCGCGAAGGCGTGCTCGTGGTGGAACGAGCGGAACGGCCCCCGCACCTGCTCGTCGACGAATCGGTTCGGTTGGTCGAGGCTCGTGATCCGCGAGGTCATCGTGAAGCGGATGCCGAAGTGGCGCGCGCGCCACGTGACCGTCTCGTCGAGCGCGATGGCTCCGCTCGTCACGCCGCCGACGGCGCGCTCGCCGGATCGGGCCATCGAGGCCACGTGCGCGTCGATGCTGAGGCTCGCGTCGAACAACCGCTCGGCCGGCACGCCGGTGCGAGTGACGACGCTGAAGGTGCTGACCATGCGTCGATCATGTCAGGGCGGGCGCATCGGCCCGGCCGGAGCGCGTTCGCCGCGGCGGCCTCACCGAATCGGCAGCACCAACGGAACGCCCGTGCGCGGGTGCTCGATCACGTCGACCGGTTGTCCGTAGACGGCCTCGATGCGCTCGGCAGTGAGCACGTCGGCCGGCGTTCCGTGGGCGACGACCCGGCCGCGCTCGAGCAGCGTGATCTCGTCGGAGTAGGCGGCGGCGAGGTTGAGGTCGTGCAGCACGACCACGACGGCGTCGCCGGCGGCGGCCTGGGCGCGCGCGAGGCGCAGCACGTCCTCCTGGTGCCGCAGGTCGAGCGCGGCGGTCGGCTCGTCGAGCAGCAGCACGGGCGAGCGCTGCGCGAGCACGCGGGCGAGGGCGACGCGCGCCTTCTCACCGCCCGAGAGGTTCGCGACCGGGCGGTCGGCGAGGTGCGAGACATCCGTCACCGCCATGGCGCGCTCGATCTCGCGCTCGTCGTCGACTTCGGCGGGCGTGCGCGCCCACGGGTGGCGGCCCATCTCGACGATCTCGCGCGAGCGGAACGCGAAGGTCACGCTGTGCTCCTGCGTCAGCACGGCGCGGGTGCGGGCGAGATCGCGCAGCGGCCAGTCGGCGAGCGGGCGGTCCCTCAGCACGACCCGCCCCGACGACGGTGCCCGGTCGCCGGCCAGCACGGAGAGCAGGGTCGACTTGCCGGCCCCGTTCGGGCCCAGCAACGAGTGCACGCGGCCGGGAATCGCCGCGAACGAGACATCCGTCAGCAGGTGCGCGCGATCGATCGTGACCGACACGTGCTCGGCGACGAGACCGCCGCCGACCACCGTGGTCGCGAAAGGCCCGGTCGCGCTCATCGCCACCCTCCGGCGCCCTTGCGCTGGCGCCGAAGCAGCCAGAAGAAGAAGGGGCCGCCCACGAGCGAGGTGAGCATGCCGATCGGCAGGTCGGCCATCGGCACGGCCGTGCGGGCGACGAGGTCGGCGACGAGCAGCAGCAGGGCGCCGCCGAGCGCGCTCGCCGCGATGAGCCCCCGGTGGGCCGGGCCGATCACCATGCGCATGAGGTGCGGCACGATCAGGCCGACGAAGCTGATGATGCCCGCGAACGCGACGGCCGCGCACGTGAGCACCGCGACGAGCACGATCGAGACGATGCGCACGCGTTCGACGTTGACGCCGAGATGGCGTGCGCCGCGCTCGCCGAGCGAGAACAGGTCGAGCTGGCGGGCGAGCACGAACGCGAACACGAGCGACACGGCGACGAGCGGCGCGATGACCCCGATCTCCTGCCAGCGCGATCCGTTCAGCGATCCGAGCTGCCAGAAGATGATCTCCTCGCGGCTCGCCGTGTCGCCGAGGAACGTGAGCAGCGCCAGCCCGCCCGCGGCGAACGCGTTGACGGCGATGCCCGTGAGCACGAGCGTGACGACCTCGGTGCGGCCGCCCGAACGGCTCGCGAGGTAGACGACCATCGTCGTCGCGAGTCCTGCGAGGAACGACGCCCCGGCGGTCACCCAGTCGCTCGTCGCGGTCAGGCCGAACACGATCGTGACCGCGGCGCCGAGCGCAGCACCCGACGAGACGCCGACGACGCCCGGCTCGGCGAGCGGGTTCGCGAACACGGCCTGCATGATCGTTCCGGCCACAGCGAGCGCCGCGCCGATGAGGATCGCGGCGACGATGCGCGGGAACCGGATCGTCCACAGCGCCGCATCGACGTGCGGTGCGGCCGCGGGCGCATCGCTCAGCCCGAGGCCGCGCAGCAGGCTGTTCCACACCTCGCCCGGCGCGATCTGCAGCTGCCCCATGCCCGCAGAGACGAGCGCGAACACGACGAGCGCGATGGAGAGTCCGGTGAACAGCGCGATGCGGCGGCGCGTCGAACGGCGGGTCTCGAGCGGGGCGGATGTCGCGGGGCCGGCCTCCGTCGAGGGTGCGAGCCGGGTCATCCGTCGGTGCCCTCTGCCGTGCCGGTGCCGGTGCCGGTGCTGGTGCTGGTGCCGGTGCCGGTGCTGGTGCTGGTGCCGGTACCGGTGCCGGATGCCGTGGCGACCGTGTCGGGCGCGTACACCGCGCGGGCGAGCGCGTCGACGACGGCGGGCGTGCGCGGGCCGAACCCGAGGATCTCGGTGTCGGCCATGTCGACGATGCGCCGGTGCTGGCCCGCGGGCGTGGCGGCGAGCGCGGGCAGGCGTTCGAGCAGTCCGTCGACGCCGCCGGTGGAGGCGAGCCCCTCGGTCATGACGAGCACGACGTCGGGTGCCGCCTGCACGAGCGCCTCGGCGGTGACGGGTCGCATGCCCTCCCAGCCGATCTCGCCCGCGACGTCGAAGCCGCCGACCGCGTTGATGAGCGAGTCGGCGCCGGACTCCTCGCCGAAGAGGTAGTAGACGTTCGCGCTGCCGCGCACGTAGAGGAAGATCATGCGCGGCCGGTCGGCCGGGTCGGCGGGGATCGACGCCTCGATCGGCGTCGTGACCGCCGTGAGGTCGGCGTCCATCGCGGACTTCAGCAGCTCGGCGCGCTCGGGCACGCCGAGTGCGGCGGCGATCTGGTCGACGAGCTCGCCGATGTTCTCGACGCTGCGTTCCTTCGTGACGATGACGACCGGAATGCCGGCGTCGCGCAACTGCGCGAGCGCGTCGCGCGGGCCGAGCGTCGTGTCGGTGATCACGACCGTCGGGTCGAGCGAGAGCACGGCCTCGGCCGAGAGCGTGTGGCCCTCCTGCGTGACCTCGGGCAGGCCGGCGGCCTCGGGGAACCCGGTCGACGAGTCGCGGCCCACGACCTGGTCGCCGAGGCCGAGGCTGAAGACGGTCGCGGCGATCGTGCCGGTGATGTCGATCGGCAGGATCCGCTCGGTCGACTCCACGGTCGCCCCGACGCCGTCGACGCCGACCACGGTCAGGGGAACGGCGGATGCCTCGGCGGACTCGATGACCGGCAGGCCGGTGTCGGCGAGGCAGGCCGTCGACGGGCCTTCGATCGCGCGAACGTCGGCCGCGAGCTCGAGCTGGTCGAACGGGGTGGAAGCGCCGGGGCACTCGGCCTCGGTGGCGACGCCTGCGGCCGTCGCGTCGTCGGAGCCGGTCGTCGCGCAGCCGGTGAAGGACAGCGCCACGATTGCTGCGAGTGCCGCGAGGGCGGCGCGCGCAGTTCGATTCTTCGTCATCTTAAGGTTAGCCTTACCTCACCTTGCGCGGTGAGCATTCGTCCGCATATGTTAGATAAGCCTAACCTAACTTCAGGCATCCCCCTCACCCGCTGCACGCCACGGAACCCCTGGTTCCGTCGCGCTCGCGCGCCGACCCGGAGGTCCGCGTCTTGACGTCGACACTGCCCACAGCTCCGCCCCCTGAGACCGGAGCGAGTGCTCCGCCGAAGCCCCGACGATGGCTGGCGGCACTGCTCGCCGCCCTCCTCGTCATCGGCGGCACGAGCTTCGGCGCGGCCACGGCCATGGCCGATGAGCTCGCGCCCGCCCCGGTGCTCTCGGTCACGCCGGCGACGGATGTCGACCCCGCCGTCGAGAACACGTTCACCGTGTCGGGCACCGGCTACGTCGGCGCGGGTGCGGCCAACGGCGCGTACGTGCTCCTCGGTGCGCAGTCGGTCTGGCAGGGTGGGGGTCCGCTGGTCAGCACCGGATGGCTCGCGCAGGCGTGGGTTCCCGCCGCGCAGATCGTGGGCGGTGCGTTCACCACGACGATCACGATCCCGGCCGGCACGTTCGACTCCGCGGTGACCTACCAGGTCGCCTCGTCGGCGGCCCACGGACTGTCGGTCACGAACCGCACGCTCGATGCGTTCGCGCCCATCACCGTCAGGCAGCCCGCTCCGCCCGAGCCGGTCGCGAACCCGGTGCTCTCGTTCACGCCGGCGACGGATGTCGACCCCGCCGTCGAGAACACGTTCACCGTGTCGGGCACGGGCTACGTGGGTGCCGGCGCTGCGAGCGGCGCCTACGTGCTGATCGGTGCGCAGTCGGTCTGGCAGGGCGGCAGTGCGCTGCCGGGTTCCGGATGGCTCGCGCAGGCGTGGGTGCCCGCCGCCCAGATCGTGGGCGGTGCGTTCACCACGACGGTCAAGATCCCGGCCGGCACGTTCGACCCGAAGGTGACGTACCAGGTCGCCTCGTCGGCGGCCCACGGCCTCTCGGTGACGAACCGCACGCTCGATGCGTTCGCGCCCATCACCGTCAAGCAGCCCGCACCCGTCGCGACCCCGGTGCTGTCGGTCACGCCGGCGACGGATGTCGATGCCGCCGTCGCGAACACGTTCACCGTCTCCGGCACGGGCTACATCGGCCCGGGGGCCGCGAGCGGCGCCTACGTGCTGATCGGCGCCCGGTCGGTCTGGCAGGGCGGCAGTGCGCTGCCCGGCGCCGGATGGCTCGCGCAGGCCTGGGTGCCCGCCGCGCAGATCGTGAACGGTGGGTTCACCACGACGATCACCGTGCCCGCGGCGAAGTTCGACCCGTCGCTGACGTACCAGGTCGCCTCCTCGGCGGCGCACGGCCTCTCGGTGACGAACCGCACGCTCGATGCGTTCGCGCCCATCACGATCAAGCAGCCCGCACCCGAGCCGGCGACGCCTTCGTTGACGGTGTCCAAGACGGAGGGGCTGGACCCGGCCGGTGAGGACCTGACGATCACGGCGGAGCACTACGCGACCGGGTTCACATCGACGTATGCGCCGGGCGAGGCGGGCTTCTACCTCCAGGTCGGCTGGCTCGCCGACACCTGGAAGCCCTCCGAGAAGGCGCCCTCCTCGTCCCGCACGAACGCGTACAACACGTGGGTGGCCGATGAGGCGAACACCATCGCGCCCACGAAGTGGACGAAGAACGCCGACGGCACCGCGGATGTCTCGTGGACCGTCGAGGTGACCAAGGCCGCGCTCGACGCGAAGGCCAAGGACGGGTACACGCTCGCGGTCTTCACGCTCGGTGCCGGCGGTGCCGTGCAGGCCGCGAACGAACTGGCCGTGCCGATCAGCTTCGAGCCGGCGACGCCGTCGCTGTCGGTGTCCAAGACGGAGGGGCTGGACCCGGCCGGTGAGGACCTGACGATCACGGCGGAGCACTACGCGACCGGGTTCACGTCGAGCTACGCGCCGGGCGAGGCCGGGTTCTACATCCAGGTGGGCTGGCTCGCCGACACGTGGAAGGCGTCCGAGAAGGCGCCGTCCGCTGCCCGCACCAACGCCTACAACACGTGGGTCGCCGATGAGGCGAACACGATCGCGCCGACGAAGTGGACCAAGAACCCCGACGGCACCGCGAACGCGTCGTGGACGGTCAACGTGACCAAGGCAGAGCTCGACGCGAAGGCCAAGGACGGGTACACGCTCGCGGTCTTCACGCTCGGTGCCGGTGGAGCGGTGCAGGCCGCGAACGAGCTCGCCGTGCCGATCAGCTTCGGCGCGCCGATCGAGGCCCCGAAGCTGAGCGTCGAGCCCGTCGCGGGCGTCGACCCGGCGACGAAGAACACGCTGACGATCACGGGCACCGGCTTCACCGGTGCGGGTGCCGCGAACGGTGCGTACGTGCTCGTGGGCGAGACCTCGATCTGGAACGGTCAGGGCCCGCTCGTCAACGACGGGTGGATCGCGTCGACCTGGGTGCCGACCTCGAAGATCGTCGACGGCTCGTTCACGACGTCCTTCACGATCGCGGCCGGCAGCTTCGACCGCTCGAAGTCGTACCAGGTCGCCTCGTCGGCAGCCCACGGGCTCTCGGCGACCGACCGCTCGCTCGACGCGTTCGCACCGATCAAGCTCCTCGCGAGCACCGGCGGCGGCAACACCGGCGGCGGCAACGGAGGCAACACCGGTGGCGGCAACGGCGGCAACACCGGGGGCGGCACCACCACTCCGCCCGTCGTGATCGCCGCGGGCTCGCTCGACTGGGGCGTCTCCAGCTCGTTCCGCGAGTACATCATCAGCGACATCGCCAAGGGCTCGATCGCCGTCGGCGGCGGCGCGAGCTCGAACGGCTCGTCGTTCCGCTTCGTGCAGTCGGGCAGCTCGTTCAGCCCGATCACCACGACCGGCTCGGCCGACTACGCCGGAACCGTTCGGTTCACGGGTCACGACGGCGCGCTCGACCTGACGCTCACCAACCCGACGCTCGTCGCGAAGGGTGTCGGCTCCGCCGCTCTCGTCGTGACCGCCAACGGCAACCGCGTCGAGTTCGCCACCGTCGACCTGTCGTCGGCCGCGCGCTCGACCGTCGACGGAGCGACGCGCTTCGACAACGCCCCGGTCACTCTCACCTCGGCCGGCTCCGCCGCGTTCGACGGCAGGTACGAGCCTGGCAGGAGCCTCGACCCGCTCACCGTCGTGATCGGCTCGGCCGGTGTCGCCGCGGGCGGCAACGGCGGCGGAACGGTCGTCGTGGCATCCGCATCCTCGTCGACGGCGGCAGCGAAGAAGAGCTACCCGGCGACGCCGCCCGCGACGACCGGCATCGTGCTCGACGCCGCGTCGCTCGAGGCGCTCGGCGCGGGTCAGCGCGTCACCGTCACCGCCGGCGGTTTCGAGCCGAACGAGTCGGATGTCGCGGCGGTCGTCTACTCGACGCCGATCGTGCTCGCCGACGACCTGTCGGCCGACGCATCGGGCAACGTCAGCTGGACCGGAAGCATCCCGGCCTCGCTCGAGCCCGGCGTGCACACGCTGACCTTCCAGGGCTCGACGAACGTCGGAGTGCAGTTCACCGTTCCCGCCGAGCAGGCCGGCGCATGCAAGGTGACGGCCGGCAGCCTCGACTGGGGCTTCAAGGAGTCGTTCCGCAGCTACCTCACGAGCGGCATCGCCAACGGCGACTGGACGCTCACGGGCGTGACCGAGGACGCCGGCGTGTTCACGTTCGTCGGCGGGTCTGGCTCGCTCGAGGAGTCCGGTCGCGGGGTGCTCGCCTACACCGGCTCGGTCGAGTTCACGGGTCACGACGGCGCGCTCGACACGACGATCGCGAACCCGAAGGTCGAGCTCGACGGCGAGGGCGGCGCGATCCTGCTGCTCGACGTCGCCGGCACGACCCAGGACGGCGCGCCCGTCGACCTGAAGTCGGTGCGGTTCGCCGAGCTCGATCTGGGCGAGGGCGTCACGGTGGTCGACGGCGTGCTGACGGGTGAGGCCGCCGCGGTGCTCACCGCCGACGGCGCCGCCGCGTTCGGCACGTACCCGGCCGACGAGGAGCTCGACCCGGTGTCGTTCACGGCCACCGTCTCGAGCGACTGCGTGGTCGCGGCGCCTGCTTCGGTCGAGACCGCCGAGGTCGAGTCCGACGCGAAGGCCGTCGAAGCCGTCGATCAGGCCGCCGACACAGGATCCGCCTGGTGGATCTGGGCGCTCTCCGCCGCGCTGCTGGTGATCGTGCTCGCGATCGTCGCCGTGCTCGTCATCCGGTCGCGTCGCAGCTCGACCGAGAGCTGAGACCGGCACCGCCCGACGGGCCGTCGACCTCGAGGTCGGCGGCCCGTCGCCGTTCTGCGCGCGCCCAGCTGCGTGCGCGACAATGGAGGGGTGAGCAACGCCCCCACCCCCGCCGACTCGTCCGAGGCCGCCGAGCCGAACACGGCCGCCGCCCTCGAGCCGACGCCGGCCCAGCCGCCCGCAGACGTCGCGCCCGCGGCATCCGAGATCCTCATCGAGACGGATGTCACGAGCGACACCGTGCGCGTGCGCCGGGCGCCGAAGTACGGCCGGTTCATGACCCTCGGGGCGGGCCTCGGCGCGGTCGTCGCACTCGTGCTCACGCTCGCCTTCACGCCGGAGCAGAGCGAGTTCGTGCCCGTCGGGTTCGACGGCGGCCAGGTGTTCGGCTTCCTGCTGCTGATCTGCGCCTCGATCGGCGTCGCCCTCGGCGCGCTGGTCGCACTGGCCTTCGATCGTGCCCTCGCGCGGCGCACCGCCTCGGTGGGCGTCGAGCACGAGGTCGCGCACCGGGTCGACGAGGCGCCGTAGCGTCCGCAGGCATCCGCTCGCCCACGACATGACGAAGGGCCGCCCCGATCGAACGGGGCGGCCCTTCGTGCGTGGCCCGCACGCGACATCCGGATGCCGCGAGCAGGCGGAGCTCAGCTGAGCTGCGTCTGCTCGACCCAGCCGAGGTACTCCTCGGTGACCGTGCCGGTGACGTAGTCGCCCGTGAAGCACGACAGGTCGAGCGCCTCGATCGACGTGCCCTCGGTGATCGCGGCCTGCAGGTCGGCGACCTCCTGGTAGATCATGTGGTCGGCGCCGAGCTCGGCCGCGATCTCGGGGATCTTGCGTCCGTGCGCGATGAGCTCCTGGCGGCTCGGCATGTTGATGCCGTACACGTGCGGGAAGCGCACGGGCGGCGCCGCCGAGGCGAAGGTCACCTTGTTCGCGCCGGCGTCGCGGGCCATCTGCACGATCTGCTGCGACGTGGTGCCGCGCACGATCGAGTCGTCGACGATGAGGATGTTCTTGCCGCGGAACTCGGTGCCCATGGCGTTCAGCTTCTGGCGCACCGAGCGCTTGCGCTCCGACTGGCCGGGCATGATGAACGTGCGACCCACGTAGCGGTTCTTGTAGAAGCCCTCGCGGTACTCGATGCCGAGCTTCTGCGCGACCTGCATGGCCGACGGGCGCGACGAGTCGGGAATGGGCATGACCACGTCGGCGTCGCCGAGCGGCATGTGCTTCGCGATCGTGTCGGCGAGGCGGTCGCCCATGCGCAGGCGCGACTCGTAGACCGAGATGCCGTTCATGACGGAGTCGGGGCGGGCGAGGTAGACGTACTCGAACGAGCACGGCACGAGGCGCGGGTTCTTGGCGCACTGGCGCGAGATCATCTGGCCGTCGAGCGTGATGAAGATCGCCTCGCCGGGCTCGACGTCGCGCACGATCTCGTAGTCGCCGTTCTCGAGCACGAGGGATTCGGATGCGACGATCCACTCCTCCTTGCCCCGCTCGGTGACGCGGCGGCCGAGGATCAGCGGGCGGATGCCGAACGGGTCGCGGAACGCGAGCAGGCCGTGGCCGGCGATCATGGAGATGACGGCGTACGAACCCTCGACGCGCTCGTGCACCTGCTCGACGGCCGCGAACACCTGGTCGGGGTCGAGGTCGAGGCCCGTGATCTGCCCGGTGAGCTCGGTCGCGAGCACGTTCAGCAGCATCTCGGTGTCGCTCGTGGAGTTCACGTGGCGACGGTCGATGTTGAAGAGGTCCTGCGAGAGCTCGCGCGTGTTCGTGAGGTTGCCGTTGTGCACGAGGATGATGCCGTAGGGCGCGTTCACGTAGAACGGCTGGGCCTCCTCTTCGCGCTCGGCCGCACCCTTCGTGGTGTAGCGCACGTGGCCGAGGCCCATGTTGCCGATGAGCGAGCGCATGTCGCGCGTGCGGAACGCCTCGCGCACCTGACCGCGTGCCTTCGCCATGTGGAAGGCCGATCCGTCGGCGGTCGCGATGCCGGTCGAATCCTGGCCTCGGTGTTGCAGGAGGAGCAGGCTGTCGTACACCTGCTGGTTGACGGGTTCGGTCGAGACGATTCCGACGATGCCGCACATGCGAGCAATGGCTCCTCGAAGGTGGGGGAAGGTGTCCGATCGGACTGCATCATCCTCCCACACGCGCGCATGTGCGCCGGCTGGATGCGGGCCGCTGCTCAGGTGAGCATCGGCCCGCACGCGCGAGCGCTCAGGCCTGCAGTCGCGGGCGCCATCCGCGGGTCGCGACGGCGAGTTCGTTCCAGGCGTTGATCGCGACGATGACGGCGAGCAGGGCCGCGGTCTCGTCGTCGGTGAAGTGTGCGGATGCCTCGTTCCAGACGGCCTCGGGCACATGCGTCTCCGACAGGCGCGTGACCGACTCGGTGAGGGCGAAGGCGGCCCGCTCGCGCGCCGTGAAGAAGTTCGACTCGGGCCAGACGGCGACGGCGAACACCCGCTGGGCGTGCTCGCCGCCCGCGATCGCGTCGCGCGAGTGCAGGTCGACGCAGTACGAGCAGCCGTTCAGCTGCGAGGCGCGCAGCTTCAGCAGGTCGCGGAGGCCGCGGTCGATGCCGGCGCGGTCCGCCTCGGCGTCGGCGACCTCGTCGAGCGCGGTGACCGCGCGGATGAAGGCGGGGGCGACGCCGTCGAGGTCGAGGCGGCGGTTCGGCGTGACGGTCGCGGCGGAGGTGCCGGTCGTGACGGTCTCGGAGGTGGTCGAAGTGGTCATGACTCCACGCTACGGAGCACGGCTGGCGCTGGTAACGTCCATTTCCATGGCGGATGACTGGGCCAATTCAGGATTGGATCTCCACGTCCTGCTCGACGCAGGCCGCAAGCGCGGGTCGCTCGAGGACGCGCTGCGCGATGCGGTCCGTGACGGCGTGCTCGCTCCCGGGGTGCGGCTGCCGGCGACCCGATCGCTCGCCGTCGACCTCGGCATCTCGCGCAATGGCGTGGCCGAGGTCTACGCCCGGCTCGTCGGCGAGGGATGGCTCGATGCCAGGGTCGGCGCGGGCACCTGGGTGCGCGAGCGCCCCTCACCGACGCCGATGGCCCCCGCCGATCGCTCGACGCGGTTCGACCTCGACCTGCGCGGCGGCCTGCCCGACGGTTCGGCGTTCCCCCGCTCGGCCTGGCTCGACGCGATGAGGCGGGCGCTGGCGGATGCCCCGACCGAGGCCCTCGGCTACGGTGCGCCCGAGGGCGTGGCGGCGCTGCGCGAGCGCCTCGCCGAGTACCTCGCCAGGACCAGGGGAGTGCTCGCCACCCCGGACGACGTGATCGTCACGCACGGGTTCGGCGGACTGCTCGGGCTCGTGGCGCGGGCGCTCGTCGCCCGTGGCGGCACCCGGATCGCCCTCGAGAGCCACGGGCACGCTTCGCACCGCGCCGTGCTCGAGGCCGCGGGCCTCGAGCTCGTCGCGCTGCCCATCGACGACCACGGCGCTCGCGTCGATCTGCTCGACGCCGGGATGCCGCCCGTCGACGCGGTGCTGCTCACGCCCGCGCACCAGTTCCCGACCGGCGTGCCGTTGTCGCGCGAGCGCCGGGTCGGGCTCGCTGCCTGGGCGACGAGCACCGACGGCCTCGTCATCGAGGACGACTACGACGGCGAGTTCCGGTTCGACGGTCGCAGCATCGGCGCGTTCCAGCCGCTCGCGCCCGACCGAACCGTCTACGGCGGCACCACGAGCAAGGCGCTCTCGCCCGCGCTCGGCCTCGGCTGGGGTGTGGTGCCCCGCTGGCTCCGCGGCGACCTGCTCGCGGAGCGGGCCCGCACCGGATCCGCCACCGACGCCCTCTCGCAGCTGGCGCTCGCCGCGTTCCTCGGCTCCGGCGGCTACGACCGGAGCGTGCGCGCACTCCGCCTGCGCTACCGGGCGCGTCGGGAGCGGTTCGAGGCGTTCGTCGAGGCGAACCTGCCCGATGCGCGGGTCGTCGGACTCGCTGCGGGCATCCAATGCCTGCTCGAGCTGCCGCCGGGCATCGCCGAGGAGGCGGTCGTCGCCGAGGCGGCGGCGCTCGGGCTCCGCATCGGCGGCATCGCCGAATACGCCGTCGACCCGGCTGCGACGCCGCGCCCGCCCGCCCTCGTGGTCGGCATCGGCGCCCCGCCAGACCACCGGTTCGACCAGGCGATGGCCGTGGTGCTCGCCGCGGTCGAGGCCGCGCGCGTCTCGCGCTGAGCCTGCCCGGCGCTCACCCGTCTCGGTCGCCGGTCAGTACTCCGAGGGCTTCGCGAGCACGGCCATCGTGCAGCGGGACACGCACACGAGCTTGCCGTTCTCGTCGGTGATGCGGATGTCCCACACCTGCGTCGTGCGGCCGCGGGTGATCGGCCGTGCCTCTCCGGTCACCCAGCCGTCTGCGACCGGGCGCACGTGGTTCGCGTTGATCTCCATGCCGACGCAGTAGAACTGCTCGGGATCGACCGTGAAGGTCGCCCCCCAGCTCGCCAGCGTCTCGGCCAGGGCGACGGATGCCCCGCCGTGCAGCACTCCGCCCGGCTGACGGGTGCGGCCGTCCACCGGCATCCGTCCCTTCAGGGACTCGTCGGTGATCTCGGTCATCTCGATGCCGAGTGCTCGGATCGCGGTGCCCTCGCAACGTGCGTTCGCCCACTCGACCGAGGGCTCGCCGAACCAGATGCTCATGCGTCCGAGTCTGGCACGCCCGGTCGAGGAGCGAGGCGTCTCGAGACCGGCACCCCGCGCGGGGCGCTCAGGCCAGTTCGGCGATGATCGGATGGATCGCGTCGTCGAACGCGGCGGCGTCGGCCCGCAGCGAGTCGGTCACGGCGACGGTCTTCTCGCCGATCCACCAGACGCCGGATGTCGCGAGCGGCAGCACCTCGACGTTCAACTCGAACGAGTGGGCCCGCCGCCCGACCTCGCGCTCGTGCTCGGCGATGGTGCCGGCGTAGGCGCGGTAGGAGTCGCCCCGGCGAGCCGAGGACGCGGCCCGGTAGGCGTCCTGCGTCCATTCGGCCCATGCCCTGGCGGCCTCTGCGTGCGGGGGGATCGCGGCGAGCAGCACCTCGGCGCCCGAGACGGGCAGCGCGATCTCGGTCTCGTACTCGTCGACGAGCTGCAGCGGCACGGGCGACGGATGCGACTCGGGCTCGACCGTCATGGCCCACCAGTCGCGCCACTGACGCTCGAGCAGGTCGTGCTGGTCGATGACGAGCGTCGCGCCGACCTTGCCCACGTCGCGCACTCGCGGCAACTCGACGGGGGAGGCGACCCCGAGGGCCGCACGGAGGTACAGCGCGATCAGCACAGGCCGACTCGCGTTCTCCCGGATCACCCACGACGGGGTCCCATCCGCCTGCATGCGACGGATTCTACGCGCGCGTGCGGCCCGCGGCCGGGATGCCGGGACGAGCGGGCCTTCGGCGCGCCGCGAGGCGGGTACCCTTGTCGGGTGAGCGCGAACTCGTCCTACGCCGCTGCCGGAGTCGACACCGCAGCAGGCGACCTCGCCGTCGAACTCATGAAGGCCTCCGTGGCCGCGACGCACGGTCCGAACGTGCTCGGCGGCGTCGGCGGATTCGCGGGCCTCTTCGACCTGTCGTTCGCGAAGGCGTACGAGCGTCCGCTGCTCGCGACCTCGACCGACGGCGTCGGCACGAAGATCGCGATCGCGCAGGCGCTCGACAAGCACGACACCATCGGTCAAGACCTGGTGGGCATGGTCGTCGACGACATCGTCGTCGTGGGAGCGAAGCCGCTCTTCATGACCGACTACATCGCGTGCGGCAAGGTCGTGCCCGAGCGCATCGCGTCGATCGTCACGGGCATCGCGAAGGCGTGCGCCGAGACCGGCACCGCCCTCGTCGGCGGCGAGACCGCCGAGCACCCCGGGCTCATGGGCGTGAACGACTACGACGTGGCCGGTGCTGCCGTGGGCGTGGTCGAGGCCGACCGACTGCTCGGCGCCGACCGGGTGCGCGACGGCGACGCGGTCATCGCGATCTCGTCGAGCGGCCTGCACTCCAACGGCTTCTCGCTCGTGCGCCACATCCTCGCGAACGCCGGGCTGCACTACGGCGACGCCGCGCCCGACCTCGGCACGACCTGGGGCGAGGCGCTGCTCGAACCGACCCGGCTCTACAGCGGCCCGCTGGTCGAGCTCCTCGAGGGCCCGCACGGTTCGGCCGTGCACTCGCTCTCGCACGTCACGGGCGGCGGCATCGCCGCGAACCTCGCCCGCGTGCTGCCCGTCGGCTCGTGGGTCGAGGTCGATCGCTCCACGTGGTCGCCGGCCGCGGTGTTCCGCTCGCTGAGCGCGCTCGCCGGGTCGACCCTCGAGAGCTCCGAGGGCACGTGGAACCTCGGCGTCGGCTTCTTCGCGGTCGTCGATGCCGATTCCGCGACCGACGTGATCGGCGCGCTCGAACGGCTCGGGCTGCCGTCCTGGCAGGCGGGAACGGTCACGATCGGCGCGCGTGACCTCGACGGCTTCGAGCAGGGAGCCAAGGGCGTCGACGGCGGAGCGGTCCGCCTCGTCGGCGGCTACGCGAGCTGATCCGGGCCTTCGCGTGACGCAGCAGTCGCAGGGCGCCGGCACCGCCATGGCGGTCTCGATCGGCCTCATGGGCACGACCTCGTCCGAGACGCTGTCGGCGCTCGCGCCGCGCATCGAACGCCTCGGGTTCGCTGGGCTCTGGCTGAACGACGTCCCCGGCGGGGACTCGCTCGACGGCCTCCGCATCGCGGCATCCGTGACCTCGACGCTGCGCCTGGCGACCGGCGTGATCCCGATCGACCGGCGGCCGGCGAGTTCACTCGACCTCGACGGGCTTCCGTCCGACCGCACGGCGATCGGCATCGGGTCGGGTCGCACCGACCGGCCGATCGCCTCGGTACGCGAGGCGATCGTCGGCCTTCGCGAGCGCACCGATGCCGCGATCGTCGTGGGCGCGCTCGGTCCGCGCATGCGCCGGCTCGCGGCCGAGGAGGCCGACGGCGTGCTGCTGAACTGGCTGACTCCCGATGCCGGGGCCGCCGCGATGCGCGAGCTCAGAGCCGATGCAGGCGGGCGCCCCGTGCGCGGCGTGCTCTACGCGCGCACGATCGTCGACGAAGCGGCCAGGCCCGTGCTCTCGGCCGAGGCGTCCGCATACGACGCCTACCCGGCCTACGCGGCGAACTTCGACCGACTCGGGTTCCGTGCGATCGACTCGACGATCGACCATGCCGACCGGCTCGCGGACTACGCGTCGGTCTCGGATCCCGTCGACGAACTCGTGCTGCGCGCGATCACCGCGGGCTCGACGTTGCGCGAGCTCGAGGCGTTCGTCGAGCACGCTGCCGCTTGGGCCGGATCGAACTGAAGGCCGTGAACCGGTCAGCAGTGATCGGGCAGGCTACGCGCGTTGCTCGTGCTGTTCGTCGTCGGTGACGTAGCTGTCGTCTTCGTCGTCGGCATACTCTGCCCACTTCGCAGCTTCTTCGGAATAATCGTCATGCGAACTCGTGAGTTCGCGCTCAAGCGCCGAGTAGTCGGTGTTCGGGCTGAAGTACTTCAGCTCCCGAGCGACCTTGGTGTGCTTGGCTTTCTGACGGCCGCGCCCCATGCGTGACCCCCTTACGACGTCTGGCCGGGTGGCATTGTCTTCACCCGGCGCTTCTGGTTTATATGAATTCGTCCGACCGCCAGTTTAGCACCGCCGTGGGCATGCCGATCTCGCCCTGCACAGGTGCGTCTCGACCGCGTAATTGGGCGGGCGCACAGCTGGACGTGGTTCGATGGAACCGTGACGTCGAGCCCTGAACGCGTGAAGATCGCGGTGATCGGCGCAGGGCAGGCTGGACTCTCGGTCGCGTACTACCTGCGCCGCTTCGAGCTGGTCGCAGGCGAGGACTTCGTGATGCTCGACCGGGCCCCCGGCCCGGGCGGCGCGTGGCAGCATCGGTGGTCCTCGTTGCGCCTCGGCACGGCCCATCGCGTCAACGACCTGCCCGGCATGGCCGACCTCGGCCTCAGCTTCGACACCGCCGATCGCACGCTTCCGGCGCGCGAGGTGGTCGCCGAGTACTACGGCCGGTTCGAGGAGCACTTCGACCTGAAGGTGCGTCGCCCGATGGACGTGCGCTCGGTCACGAACGAAGGCGTCGACCTCGTCGTGCGCTACGACGACCTGAGCCCCCAGCCGCTCGATGAGCAGCGCGCGCGGGGCTTCTTCGGGCGCATGCGCAAGTCGTTCCAGGAGCCGCCCGAGCAGGCGCCGCCCCGGCACGAGCTCGCCGTGCAGTTCCTGGTCAACGCCACCGGCACCTGGGGCTCGCCGTTCGTGCCCTATTACCCGGGCATGACCGCCTTCCAGGGGCGCCACCTGCACACCTCCGACTTCGCCGACGCCGAGGACTTCCGCGACAAGCACGTGGTCGTGGTGGGCGGCGGCACCTCGGCGATCGGGTTCATGCTCGAACTCGAGGGCATCGCCGCCGAGCTCACCTGGGTCTCCCGACGCCCGATCGACTGGCTCGACCGGCAGGAGCTCGATCTCGAGGGCGCGTCAACGGCCGTCGCCAAGCAGGACGAGGCGGCGCGATCCGGGCGTGCCCTGCCTTCGATCGTGAGCGGCACGGGCGTTCCCAAGAACCGCCGCATCGCCGCGGGCATCGAGCGCGGCCTGCTCGTCGCCCGGCCCATGTTCGACCGCATCGACGCCGACCGCGTGGTCTGGGAGGGCGATGCAGACCACCCGGCGAGCGAAGTGCGTGCCGACGCGATCATCTGGGCCACCGGGTTCCGCCCCGAGCTCCGGCACCTCGCACCGTTGAAGCTCCGCGAGAAGGCGGGCGGCATCAGCGTCGGCCAGGGTGCGTCGTGGAACGACCCCCGCATCTTCCTCGCGGGCTACGGTCCCCAGGCCTCGACGGTCGGGGCGAGCCGCGCCGGCCGCATGATCGCGCGCCAGATCATGGCGATGCTCTGACGGCAGTCCATCGAGAGACGCGTCGTCCGCGGCATCCGTCGCCCGTGACGACTACGGCTTGCGCTGCTTGGACGCCGTCGTGGCCTCGACCGATCGGCGGGGCGGACGCACCGGCTCGCCGCGGCGGTCCTGGCCGGGCAGCGGGCGCGACCGTCGGCCGTAGATGAGGTCGGACGAGTCGAGCAGCCACGGCACGAGCGCCACCGTGACGCCGTGCACGAGCAGCAGCTTCTGGCTGATGCGGCGGGCCTTGTGGTTGTGCAGGATGCCCTCCCACCAGTGGCCGACGATGTACTGCGGCAGGTAGACCGTGATCACCTCGGAGCCGTGCTCCTCGCGGCGCTGCTTGATGTACTGGATGAGGGGGTGGCTGAGGTCGCGGTAGGGCGACGACAGGATGCGCAGCTTCACGTGCACGTTCTGCTTGACCCAGTCCTTCTTGAGCTGCTTCGTCGCATCTTCGTCGAGCGAGACGTGCACGGCCTCGAGCGAGTCGTGGCGGGCGGCGATCGCGTAGTCGAGCGCCTTCAGCACGGGCTTCTGCATGCGGCCGACGAGCACGATCGCGTGGTCGCCGCTCGACCCGAACGTGGTCGTGGGGTCGGGCTCGATCTCGCGCTCGACGTCGCGGTAGTAGCGGTTCACGCCCACCATGAGCGTGAAGAGGATCGGCATCATGACGAACACGATCCAGGCGCCGTGGGTGAACTTCGTCACGGTCACGACGATGAGCACGATCGCGGTCATGCCCGCGCCGATCGAGTTGATCACGAGCGCGCGCAGCATCGCCCCGCGGGAGAGGGCGCGGTCGTCTTCGGGGGCCCTGCGCGGCGCGGAGGACTTGCCGGCGGGATGGCGTCCCTTCGACAGCTCGCGCAGCCAGTGCCGCACCATGCCGGTCTGCCCGAGCGTGAACGACACGAAGACGCCGATGATGTAGAGCTGGATGAGCACGGTCAGGTTCGCCTGGAACACCACCAGGATCACGGATGCCGCGAGCGCGAGGATCAGCACGCCGTTCGAGTAGATGAGCCGGTCGCCGCGGGTCGAGAGCGACTTGGGCGCGTACCCGTCGCGGGCGAGCACCGAACCGAGCAGCGGGAACCCGTTGAACGCCGTATTGGCCGCGAGCAGCAGCACGAGCGCCGTGGCCGCCTGGATCAGGTAGAAGAACGCGCTCGAATCGCCGAACGTCGCCCCCGCGACCTGGGCCATGAGGCTGAGCTGCGGCTCGGTGGCGCACTCGGTCCAGCCGATGAGGTTGCACGGGTCTTCGGCGTAATGGACCTGGGAGATGAGCGCGAGCGCCGTGAGGCCGGCGAACAGGATGATCGCGATGCCGCCCATGAGCACGAGGGTCCGCTGCGCGTTGCGCACCTTGGGGCGCCGGAACGCGGGAACGCCGTTCGCGATGGCCTCGACGCCCGTGAGGGCGGAGCATCCGCTCGCGAACGATCGGAGCAGCAGGAGGATCACGCCCGCCTGCGTCATGGACTCGGCATCGACCTCGAAGTGGGCCGAAGATGCGACCGGTGCGTCGCCCAGCACCGTGCGGGTGAGGCCGACCACGATCATCACGAAGACGCTGCCGATGAAGAGGTACGTCGGGATCGCGAAGGCCTTCGACGACTCGCTCACGCCTCGGAGGTTCACCGCCGCGAGGATGATCACGAAGATCACGGCGAGCTCGACGCGGAACGGGTCGAGCTCGGGGATCGCCGAGATGATGTTGTCGACGCCCGAGGCGACCGACACCACGACCGTCATGACGTAGTCGACGAGCAGGGCCGAGGCCACGACCAGGCCGGCCTTCTCTCCGAGGTTGCGGTGCGCGACCTCGTAGTCGCCGCCGCCCGACGGGTAGGCGCGGATCAGCTGCCGGTACGACGCGACGACCGTCACGAGCAGCACGACGACCGCGAAGGCCACCCACGGCGCGAAGCTCAGGAAGGCGAGGCCGCCGACCGTGAGGATCATGAGCAGTTCCTGCGGCGCGTACGCCACGGAGCTCAACGGGTCGCTCGCGAAGATCGGGAGTGCGAGATGCTTCGGTAGGAGCTGCCCCTCGAGCTTCTCGGTCGGCAGCGGGTCGCCGATGATCCAGTGCTTCGGCGATTTCAGTTCGGGGGGCGGTGAATCCGCCTCATTTGTCACGGCGGATGACACTACACCCGCCACGGGCCATGTCAAGTCGACGGATGCCGCGTGGCTCGAGATCCGCGGAAACTCGCCGTTCACCGGGGAATCCCCGGCGCGCTCGCGCGAGTCGGACGGCGTTCAGCGCAGCAGCAGGTACCCCCCGGCGGCGACCGCGATGCCGAGTGCGAGCGTGAGCAGCACGTTGAGGATCGCGGCCCGCCATCGTCCGCCGTCGAGCAGTTCGATCGTCTCGACGCTCCACGTGCTGAACGTCGTGAGGCCGCCGCAGAACCCGGTCACGAGCACGAGCCGGAGGTCGCCGTCGATCGCGGCGCGCTCGGCGAGGCCGAGCACGGCACCGGCGATGCCCGACCCGACCACGTTCACGATCAGGATGCCGCCCGGCAGGTGCCCGGGTCGTACGGGCAGGGCCCTCGAGAGCGCGAAGCGGATCACGGCACCGAACGCTCCGGCGACGAGCACGGCGGTGAGCACGAGGGGCGTGAGCTGGGCGGTCACAGGGTCTGCCCGGCATCCGTGACCGTGGTGGGCATCGGACGATGCGCGATGAGGGAGCCCACCTTGAGGCCGGCGGCGGCCAGCAGCAGGCCGCCGGCGGCCGAGACGGCGAGGTAGATCGCCGCGAGCCAGGCCTCGCCCGCGCCCGAGAGCAGCACCACGGCGGCCAGCACGGCCGACATCGTCGTGAAGGAGCCGAGCACGCCAGAGCCGATGCCGGCCTTCAGCCAGTTCGGCGTCGCGGGCCGCTTCCAGAGCCCGCCGACGAGCCAGCCCAGCACGAACGCGCCCACGAGGTTCACGGCGAGCGTGCTGAACGGGAACTCGTCGTCGGCGTGGGGCAGCGCGAGATCGCACGCGAGCCGCAGCCCGGTGCCGAGGAGGCCGCCGACGATCACGGCGAGGTAGGAGCGCACGCGACGAGGCTACGCCAGGGGCGCCTCGCGAGCGGCGAGGTCGAACACCCAGTCGTTCGTGTGCAGCACGATGCCCGGCTTGATCTCGAACTCGAGCGGACCGAGCAGGTCGAAGCCGGCCTTTCGGCAGACCGCGTTCGACGGGAGGTTGTCGACGCGGGGATACGCGTGCACGGGCAGCGTCTCGCCGGCGGCGCGTGCGACGTCGAGCATGGCGCGCACGGCCGCGGGCGCGATGCCCAGCCCGCGGTACTCCGCCTCGACCGACCACCCGGATTCGAGCGCCGGCTCGCCCGCGTGCTCGTGCTGCCAGTAGCCGACCATGCCGACGCCCTCGGGATGCCCGGGGATCACGATGCGGAAGTGGCTCGCCGCGCCTTCGGCATGCAGGCGCAGGTACCTGGCGTGGCGCGCGACGACCTGCTCGTCGGTCTCGGGCCCGCCCATCTGGTCCATGAGGTCGGGCGTGTTCGCGCGCCTGAGCACGTCGAGGTCGTCGTCGGACCAGGGTTCGAGCGAGACATCCGTCATGCCCTCACCCAAGCACGCACCACCGACGTCGATGCGGGGGCAATGCCTCGCGGCAGCGCCCCCGCACGGCCAGGCGCTACAGGTTGCGCTCGGCGTACGCCGTCATCGCGTCGCGCACGAACCGGGCGCCGTCGGTGCCGCCGTAGTTCGCGCCGAAGCGCTCGTCGGCCACGTACATCTCGGCGAGGCCGAGGAAGTACTCCCTGCTGGGGCCGGCCGCGGCGCCGCCGGGCGTTCCCGGGATGCCGCGGAGCCACTCGAAGTGGCGCTGCGCGAGCGCCTGCGCCTCGTCGCCCGCCGGGTAGATGCCGCGTTCGCCCGCGGCGACCCAGTCGGCGTTCAGCGATGCCAGCCGTTGCTGCCAGGCCCGCCTCTCGTCGGCGGTCATCGAGCGCCACCACGCGTCGCTCTTCGCGTAGGCGTCCTCGCCCCAACGCTGCTCGACCTCCTCCTTGTACTCGGTGTGGTCGAACCCGTCGAACATCTGCTCTGCCATGAGTCGTTCACCTCCTTCCAATGCGTCGATGGTCTTCTCGACCGACACGATCTGCCGTGCCAGCCGGTGCTGCTCCCCGCGCAGCCACTCGAGGTGGCTCCGCAGGGCATGGGGTGCGCGGTCCTCGCGCTCGAGCACGTCGGCGACCGCGGGGAGGCCGAGGCCGAGCTCGCGCAGCAGCAGGATGCGCTGCAGCCTGACGAGCGCCTCGGCGTCGTAGTAGCGGTAGCCGTTCGGGCCGATGCGCGCCGGCGCGAGCAGCCCGATGTCGTCGTAGTGACGCAGCGTGCGACTCGTGGTTCCGGCGAGCTTCGCGATCTCCTGGATCGACCAGTCCACGGCGGCTCCCTTCCTCTCATGCGGTTCGCCGGGGTGCTCGCCCCGACGGATTCCACGCTAGAGGTTGACGTTACGTCAAGGTCAAGCCCGCGGCATCCGCTCGCCCTTGCATTCCGGCCAGACGCGATATATCGTGTTTGAAGCAGACGCGATATATCGCGATATGGAAGCACCCCGGATGCCGCGGCATCCGCCCGCAACAGAAGGAGCACCCCATGAGCATCGAGCAGTGGGTCATCAACCCCGGCGAGACGCGCGTGATCGACCTCGAACTCGTGCGCCGGCTCAAGGTCGGCCTCATCGGCGGCAAGGTCGACGTCATCGCGCACGACGAGCCCGGTGCACGCGTCGAGATCAGCGGCGTCACCGGCAAGGACCTGAAGGTCTCGATCGTGGGCGACGTGCTCGAGATCGACCACCCGCAGCTCGGCTGGGACAACTTCATCGACGTGTTCAAGGGCTGGGCTGGCAACGCGAAGGCCGACGTGTCGATCCTCGCGCCGCGCCACGTCGCGCTCAAGCTCGGCATGGTCTCGGGCGACGCCCTCATCGCGGGCTTCACGACCGACGGCAAGATCAGCACCGTCTCGGGCAGCGTCGTCGTCGACAACCACGAGGGCGACCTCGACGTGTCGAGCGTCTCGGGCGAGATCTCGATCGGCAACCACGTGGGCGCGATCGACGCGCACTCCGTCTCGGGCGACGTCGTCGCCACGGGCGACATCTACGGCTTCGACGCCGACACGGTCTCGGGCAACATGATCGTCGACGCGCAGGGCACGCCCGGCAAGATCGACACGAACACCGTCTCGGGCTCGCTCACCGTGCGCTACGACGCGGGCGCAGGCGCCCGCTACCGCATCAACACGGTCGGCGGCACGGTGCTGCTCGACGACACCCGCATCAAGGGCGTGCTCGGCAAGGGCTTCGAGCGCGTGACGGGCGAGCTCGCCGGCCGTTGGCTCGACCTCGCCGCGAACAGCGTCTCGGGTTCGATCTCGGTCATGACACGGGCGCGCACGGGTGCGACCGGCGGCGCAGGGGCGACGGATGCCGGCGGATCCGCCGACGCAGAGGCCGGCGCCCAGGCGGGCGGCGCGGGCGCAGAACGCGACGCCGAGGCATCCGTATGACCCCCGTCTTCGCGCACGGCAGCCTGCGCCTCTACCTGCTCGCCCTGCTCGACGAGCGGTCGCGGCACGGGTACGAGCTGATCCAGGCACTGAGCGAGCAGTTCGGCGGCACCTACACGCCGAGTGCGGGCACGATCTATCCCCGGCTCGCCAAGCTCGAAGAAGAGGGACTCGTCACCAAGGCCGCCGACGGGCGCAAGACCGTCTACGAGATCACGGCCGCGGGCCGTGCAGAACTCGAGTCGCGTCGCCACGAGCTCGACGACATCGAGAACGAGGTCACCGACTCGGTGCGACGTCTCGCCGACGGCGTGCGCGCCGAGGTGAACGACGCCATGCGCTCGCTGCGCGCCGAACTCGCGAGCGCGGCCCGCGAGGCCAAGCGCGCGGCCACGACCACGACGGCGGGCGCGAGCTCGACGTCGGGGGGTGCGGGCGGTACGTCGGCCACGGGTTCGGGGTCGGGTTCGGGGTCGGCCGAGAGCGATCGCATCGCATCCGAGCGGGCGCTCCAGGAGGCCGACCTCGCCATCACGGAGTTCCGCCAGCAGCTGCGCACCGACCTGCGCACGCATCGCGATCGCGTGCGCCCCGAGGCGGTCACGCTGCTCAAGGCGCGGCTCGCGCAGGTGCGGGCCGATGTGCTCGCGACCTTCGCCGACCGCTGACCGCCGACCGCTGACGCCGAGGTCGCAGGACGCTGTCGCTCGGGGATCGAGGCGTCTCGAGACCCGGGTGGAGGTACGGCGGGTCGGCGGGTGTCCCTACGCGCCGACCCGCCGGGTTCAGGGGGTCGAAGGGGCCGTCGACGACGGTGCCGGTGACGTCGACTCGCGCTCGCTGGAGGCGCCGGCATCCGCTCGCTCGACCGTCGTGCGCTCGACTGCGGCTCGCTTGATGGCGAACAGCGGGATCGTGTAGCCGCAGAGCGGCCCGATGAGCAGCGCGAACGCGACGGTGCCGATGCCCACGTTGCCGCCGAGCAGCCAACCCGTGGCGAGTACGACAAGCTCGATGCTCGTGCGCACGATCCAGATGCGCCAACCGGTCCTCGCATGGATGCCGGTCATGAGGCCGTCGCGCGGGCCGGGGCCGAAGTGCGCGCCGATGTAGAGGCCGGTCGCCATGGCGAGCACGAGGATGCCGGCCGGCAGCAGCAGGATGCGCACCCAGAGGTCGAGGCCCTCCGGGATCAGCCAGAGGCCGAGATCGGCCGCAGGGCCGACGAGCAGCACGTTCATGATCGTGCCGAAGCCGGGCTTCTGCCGGATCGGGATCCAGAGCAGCAGCACGAACACGCTCGTGATGACGGTGACGAGGCCGAAGTTCAGCCCGGTCTGCTTGGAGATGCCCTGCGTGAGCACGTCCCACGGTGCGACGCCGAGCTCGCCGCGCACGATGAGTGCGATGCCGATGCCGTAGAAGAGCAGTCCGACGTAGAGCTGCACGATTCGGCGTACGAGGATCGGCGCGGGATCGCGGAAGGAGCTGAGCATGACGTCAATCCAATTCCACGATTGGCCTTTTCGTATACATCCAATTCTCCTAAAGTGGCCTGATGGTTGATCGTTCGCTCAGCGCCCGCTCGCTCGAACTGCTGCTCGGCGACTGGCGCGGCCGTGGCAGCGCCTACGAGTCGCTGGCCGACCGCATCCGACTGCTCGTCGTCGACGGGCGCATCCCCGTCGAGACGCGCCTGCCTGCCGAACGCGACCTCGCGGACCGCCTGGGCGTGAGCCGCACGACCGTCGCCGCGGCCTATCGTCGGCTGCGCGAGCTCGACCACCTGCACAGCGTGCGCGGGTCGGGCAGCGTGGCCCGACTGCCCGGTGCTCCCGCGATCCTGCCCGCGGCGTTCGAGTCCGAGTACCTCGACTTCTCGAAGGCCGCGCCGCCGGCCCTGCCGTGGCTGTCCGACCTCGCGCGCGAAGCCGCAGCGGACCTGCCAGGCCACCTCGGCGACTCGGGGTACGACCCGATCGGCATCCTGCCCCTGCGACAGGCGATCGCCGACCGCTACGCGCAGCGCGGACTGCCGACCTCGCCCGACCAGATCATGGTGACGATCGGCGCGCAGCACGCCATCGCGCTCGTCTCGCGCGCGGTGCTCGGCCGCGGCGACCGCGCCCTCATCGAGATGCCGACCTACCCGCACGCCTACGAGGCCTTGAGGGGTGCCGGCGCCCGGCTCGTGGGCTCGCCCGTCGTGCCGCACGCCGGCGCGGGGCCGAAGGGGGCCACCGGGGCAGGGGCCGGTGCCGCGGCCGCGCTCGACGCCGACCGCGAGGAGGCCGCGAGCCTCGTGCAGTCCATCCGCCACTCGAATCCGGCGATCGCGTACCTCATGCCCGACTTCCAGAACCCGACCGGGCGCACCATGAGCCGGGAGTCCCGGGCGCGCGTGCTCGACGCCGCGGCGCGGCAGGGCACCGTCGTCATGGCCGACGAGACGATCGCCGAGCTCGACATCGACCGGGCCGAGACGTTCCCGCCCATGGCTGCCGATGGCCCCGCCGTGCTCATCGGCAGCGTCGGCAAGACGATCTGGGGCGGCATCCGAGTCGGCTGGATCCGCGCCGACCGACCGCTCATCCGTCGCCTGCTCGCCGTCCGGGCCCCGGGCGACCTCGGCACGCCGATCCTCGAGCAACTGCTCGTCGCACGTGCGATCGAGCGCATGGACGACGTGCTCGCCCTGCGACGGGAGCAACTGCTCGCGGGTCGTGAGCTCGTCGAGCGTCGCGTGGCCGAGCTGCTGCCCGAGTGGCAGGTGCCGCACGTCGACGGCGGCATCGTGACGTGGATCGGCCTCGGCGCTCCCGTGAGCTCGCAGCTCGTGCTCGCCGCCAGGCAGGAGGGCCTCATCATCACGGCCGGCCCGCGGTTCGGCGTCGACGGCGCGTTCGAGCGGTTCCTCCGCGTGCCGATCTGCCAGAGCCTCGAGGCGACGGATGCCGCGCTGCAGGCGCTCGCGCGCGCGTGGCGCTCGCTCGGCGGGGTGCCGCTCGGCGAGCCCGACCCCGAGCTGCTGGCCTCCGTGGTCTGACGCGAGGCCCGACGCGAGGGCTGACGCGAGGCCTGCGGGCGCGCGGACGGTCGGGGCCGCCGAGACTCGGCGACCCCGACCGTGGCACTCAGCGGCGCTTCGGCTGCCGCCGGAGGCCGATGAGTCCGAGCCCTGCTGCCAGCAGGAGGCCGCCCAGCGAGAGCCAGTTCGACTCGAAGCCGGTCGAGGCGAGCGACCCGTCCGAGGCGACGGCCGTCACGGCGCCGCTCGCGACGCTCGATCCGCTGCCGCCCGAGGTTCCGGGCGTGCCCGGCTCACTCGGCGTTCCCGGGTCCACGGGGTCCGTGGGGTCGACCGGGTCGACCGGGTCCACGGGGTCCACGGGGTCGGTCGGGTCGGTCGGGTCGGTCGGGTCGCCGGGAAGGACGACCGTCCTCGATCCACCGGTCGCGCTGTCGCCGATGACCGAGACGGCATTGCCGCCGACGGTGATCGGCAGCGAGACGCTCGGGATCAGCTGGGTTCCCCCGAGCAGTCCGCCGAGGCCGGAGGTCGACGGGGTTCCGCCGCCGGCTCCGGTCGTCGGCGTCACGGTCGTCGCGGCATCCGTCGACGAGGAGTCGCCGACGACCGAGATCGCGTTGCCGCCGACCGTGACCGGCACGACGGCGCCGATGATCGCCTGCGCGCCGCCGAGCAGCGAGTCGTCGCCGCTCGTCGACGCGCCGTCTCCGGCGCCCGTGGACGTGCCGGGTGCGACCTCGGTCGCCGCGCCCTCCGACGACGAGTCGCCGACGACGCTGATGGCGTTGCCGCCGACGGTGACCGGGATCGCGACGTCGACGAGGCCCTGGAGCCCGCCGAGCAGCGAGTCGTCGCCGGAGGTCGAGGCGCTGCCCTCGCTTCCGACTGTCGCCTCGTTCGGCGCGACGGAGGTGCCCCCATCGGTCGATGAGGAGTCGCCGACGACCGAGATCGCGTTGCCGCCGACCGTGACCGGGATCGCGGCGTCTACGACCGCCTGGGTGCCGCCGAGCAGCGAGTCGTCGCCGTTCGTGGTGGCCGCTCCGGCGGTTGGCTCGGCAGCTGGTGCCGGTGCGACCTCGGTCGCCGCGCCCTCCGACGACGAGTCGCCGACGACGCTGATGGCGTTGCCGCCGACGGTGACCGGGATCGCGACGTCGACGAGGCCCTGGAGCCCGCCGAGCAGCGAGTCGTCGCCGTTCGTGGTCGCCGCCTCGGCGGCCGGCTCGGCAGCAGGTGCCGGTGCGGGTGCCGGTGCGACCTCGGTCGCGGCATCCGACGAGCTGGAGTCGCCGATGACCGAGATGCCGTTGCCCGAGAGGGTGACCGGAACCGAGATCGAGACGAGCGCCTGCGTGCCCGAGAGGATGCCGTCGTCGCCGCTCGTCTCCGAGGCGTGCGCGACGCCGGCGCCGAGGAGCGTGAGCCCTCCGGTGACGAGGGCGGCGTACAGCGCCCTCGTGGCGAATCGCTTGAGATCCATGGTGTTGCTCCTGACTGATCGTGTGGGTTGCCCGGCGCCGCGATGCGGAGCGGGCGATGACCGTGACCGCCGTGCTCGTGGCGCGCCGATTGCGCGCCCGGCGAGCGGGCGGTGCGGTCCCCGTCAGTCGGGGGTGGTGTCGGTCGCGAAGACCGGCGACGACGGCAGCGCGTCGTCGACCGAGGAGAGCGTGCGCGACGCGGTGGCGTCGAGCGCCTGCGAGGCGTCGATCGCGTCGGACCCGATGAGGCCGGCAGCCGAGCCGGAACCCGCGCTCGGGCCGCCGGCGGGCAGCGGCGCACCGGATGGGCCGCCTGCATCTGCGGGAGGAGCAGCGGAGCGGATGTCGCCGATCGGTGCGGAGGCGACGATCGCGTCGGGCGGCGCGAGGCCGAGATCCGATGCGTACTGTGCGCCGGATGTCGCGGCACGCGCCTGCCCCGCGGAACCGGTCGATCCGGGGGGCCCCGAGGGCCCGGCGGGCTCGACCGTCGCCGGCGGTGTCGGAGGCAGGGCGGGCTCTTCGCCCTCGGACCCGCCGCCGGGCGTGACGATGCCGGGCAGGAGCGGCACGTCGGGCAGACCGGGCAGCACGCCGCCCGGAAGGTCGCCGGTCGAGCCGATGATCCCGCCGAGCAGGTCGTCGACGCCGTTCGTCACCGGAGCGATCACGCCGCCGAGACCGCCGTCGCCGACCAGTCCGCCGACGGCGCCGCCGACGACCGGAACCTCGCCCACCACGCGGTCGACCACGCCGACCACGGGATCGACGATGCCTCCGACGGTGCCGCCGCTCGCGACATCCGTCACCGCCTGCGTCGTCTCGGCGACCACGTCGACGGTCGCGTCGTCCGCCGTGTCGAGCACGGCGTCGACCGTGCCGGTGGCGCCGTCGACGACCGCGGGCACGACGGCGACGACCGGTGCAACGGGCTCGGGCACGATCTCGACGACCGGTTCGAGCGCGGTGTTCACGGGTTCGACGACGACGCCGACCACCGCTCCGAGCGTGTCGCCCACGGTGTCGGTGGTCGCCGAGACCCCGCCGAGCAGCGAGCCGACGGCGCCGAGCAGGCCGCGGCCTCCGCCGTCGTCGGCCGAAGCGCTCTGGGCGCCCGAGAACAGGGAGACGGTGAGCCATGCGGCGGAGATGCCGACGCCGAGGAGTGCGTATCGCACGCCGACGCGGGGCGTCGCGTTCGTGCGCAGCGCGCTCGTCGTCGAATCCAACCGGATCACCCCCATCCTGTCTGCACCATATCGGGTGTCCCCCGAACAGGGCTAGTGGTGCGCGCACGATCCGGAGACTCGGTCCTCGCTTTCACAGGCATCCGTGACCGAATCCGACCCCGTGCACTGCGAGGATTGACCCCATGTCACTGCTCGCTGCGCTCAGCATGAAGAACCGCGCGCTCATCGCCCTCGTCACGGTCGTCGTGGCGATCTTCGGCGGAATCTCGCTGACCACCCTGAAGCAGGAGCTCGCGCCGTCGATCTCCTTCCCGCAGCTGTCGATCATCACCCAGTACCCCGGCGCCTCGCCCGACGTGGTGAACACCGACGTCTCGACGCCGATCGAGACCGCGATCCAGGGCATCACCGGGCTCGAGGACACGTCGACGAACAGCTCGACGGGCGTCTCGCGAGTCACCGCGAGCTTCACGTACGGCACCGACCTCGCCTTCGCCGAGCAGAAGCTGCTCTCGTCGATCAACCGCATCTCGAGCCAGCTGCCCGACGACGTCGACCCGCAGGTGCTCGCACTCAGCCTCGACGACTTCCCCGTGCTGCAGATCGCCGTCACCGGCGCCGACGACACGGCGGCGCTCTCCGACGAGCTGACGCGCACGACGCTCGGCGAGATCAAGGACGTCGACGGCGTGCGCGACGCGACCCTGGTCGGCGACTCCGGCCAGCGCGTCACGATCACGCCCGACCCCGCGAAGCTCGCGTCGTACGGCCTCACCTCGCAGGCCATCGGCGACGCGCTCGCGCAGAACGGCGTGCTCATCCCCGCCGGCTCGATCACCGAGGGCGACAAGACCTACGCCGTGCAGACGGGCGCCCGCATCGGGAGCATCGACGAACTCGCCGCGCTTCCCGTGCTGGGCGGCACCGAGGCGGCCCCGGTCGCACCCGATGCCGCAGCCGGCGCGCTGCCCGACGGCACGGCGATTCCCGGTGCCGGTGCCGTCGCGGCCGCGAGCGTCCCGGTGGCCCTCGCGATCGACGACGTGGCCTCCGTCGCGCTCGACGAGAACCCGGTCACGAGCATCTCGCGCGTGAACGGCGAGCCCGCGCTCACGATCCAGGTCACGAAGCTGCCGGCAGCCAACACGGTCGACGTCTCGACGGCGGTCACGGCGCTGCTGCCCGACCTGCAGGCCTCGCTCGACAGCACGAACCCCGGAGCCGAGTTCACGGTCGTCTTCGACCAGGCGCCCTACATCCAGCAGTCGATCGAATCGCTCGCGACCGAGGGCCTGCTCGGGCTCGCGTTCGCCGTCATCGTGATCCTGCTGTTCTTGCTCTCGGTGCGCGCGACCCTCGTCACCGCGATCTCGATCCCGACGTCGGTGCTGATCACCTTCATCGGGCTGCAGGCCACCGGCTACACGCTGAACATCCTGACCCTCGGCGCGCTGACGATCGCGATCGGCCGCGTGGTCGACGACTCGATCGTCGTCATCGAGAACATCAAGCGGCATCTCGTCGCCGGGGTCGACAAGGCCGAGACGATCGTGCACGCCGTGCGCGAGGTCGCCGGAGCGATCACGGCTTCGACCATCACGACGGTCGCGGTGTTCGTGCCGATCGCGCTCGTCGAGGGCGTGACCGGCGAACTGTTCCGTCCGTTCTCGCTGACGGTCACGATCGCGCTGCTCGCCTCGCTGCTCGTGTCGCTCACGATCGTGCCCGTGCTCGCGTACTGGTTCCTCAAGCCCGCCAAGGTGCACGCGCACGGCGGCGAAGGGGCGACGGATGCCGCGGCGGCGGCGTTCGTCGATCAGGCGGGCAAGGGCGCTCCCGACGAGCTCGAGCACCCGTCGCGCCTGCAGCGCGGGTACCTGCCGATCATCGCCTGGACCCTGAAGCACAGCTTCGTGACGATCATCATCGCGCTGCTCGTGCTCGGCGGCACGGTCGCGATGGTCCCCCTGATGAAGACCAACTTCCTCGGTTCGTCGGGCCAGAACACGTTCCAGGTCACCCAGGAGCTCCCCGTGGGTTCGAGCCTCGACGCCATGGACGCGGCATCCGAGCCCGTCGAACAGGCGATCCTCGACACCGAGGGCGTCGAGACCGTGCAGACCTCGATCGGGTCGGGCAGCGGACTCGCCGCGATCTTCGGCGGCGGCGGCGCGACGGTCACCTACTCGATCACCACCGATGAAGACGCCGACCAGGAGGCGCTGCAGGCCGACGTTCGCGAGAGCCTCGACGGGCTCTCCGACGTGGGCCAGGTCACGCTCACCGCGTCGAGCGGGTTCGGGGCGTCGAACGACATCGCGGTGAACATCACCGCGTCGAACGCCGAAGACCTGCAGGCGGCGACCGATGCGATGGTCGACGAGTTCGAGAGCTTCGACTCGCTGACGCAGGTCAGCTCGAACCTGTCCGAGTCGCGCGAGTACATCGCCGTCGAGATCGACCGCGACGCGGCGGCCGATGCCGGGTTCTCCGAGGTGGCGCTCGGCGGGTTCGTGTCGGGCAAGATGTCGCCGCAGGCCAAGGGCTCCGTCGTCATCGACGAGCAGACGCTCACGATCTACATCGCCGACGAGAACCCCCCGACCACGGTCGAGGAGCTCCAGGGCCTCGAGGTGCCGACGGCGACCGGCCTGGTTCGCCTCGACACCCTGGCGACGGTCGAGACGGTCGACGGCCCCACCTCGATCACGACCGTGCAGGGTCTGCGCAGCGCGACCGTCACGGCGACCCCGGCCGGCGACGACCTCACGGCGGCCAACGCCGACGTGTCGACCGCGCTCGCCGAGGTCGACCTGCCCGCGGGCACGACCGCCGAGATCGGCGGCGTGTCGGCCGACCAGGCCGAGTCGTTCTCGCAGCTCGGACTCGCGCTGCTCGCCGCGATCCTCATCGTGTACATCGTGATGGTCGCGACGTTCCGCTCGCTGCTCCAGCCGCTGCTGCTGCTCGTCTCGGTGCCGTTCGCGGCGACGGGTGCCATCGCCCTGCAGGTCATCACGGGCGTGCCGCTCGGCGTCCCCTCGCTGATCGGCGTGCTGATGCTCGTCGGCATCGTGGTGACGAACGCGATCGTGCTCGTCGACCTCGTGAACCAGTACCGCGATCGAGGCATGAACGTGCGCGACGCGCTCGTGCACGGCGCCTCGCGACGACTGCGCCCGATCCTCATGACGGCTCTGGCGACGATCTTCGCCCTCGTGCCGATGGCCCTCGGCGTCACCGGCCACGGCGGGTTCATCTCGCAGCCCCTCGCGATCGTCGTGATCGGCGGACTGCTCTCGTCGACCGTGCTCACGCTCGTCGTGCTGCCCGTGCTCTACAACCTCGTCGAGGGCGGGCGCGAGCGTCGCGCGGCCAAGCGCGCGGCGCGTGCCGAGGCCGCCGAGACCGCAGATGCCGCCACGGAGCCCGCACTGGTTCCCGCCGGTCGAGGAGCGGAGCCTCTCGAGACGAGCGCATCCGACGAGGCGTCCGAGCCCGACGAGCCCACCGAGCCGAAGCTCGGAGCCTGACCCGGCCCAAGGCCCGCCCGAACGGCGAGGGGCCGCATGCGATCACTCGCATGCGCCCCTCGGCCGTTCCCGCCGGATCCTGCCCGGCTCGAGGCATCCGTCGATCAGACCTGCTCGTCGACCGGTGCCTCGAACTGCGCGTTGTAGAGGCGGTAGTACGCGCCCTTCGCGGCGAGCAGCTGCGTGTGCGAGCCCTGCTCGACGATCGAGCCGTCCTCCATCACGAGGATCACGTCGGCGTCGCGGATCGTCGAGAGCCGGTGCGCGATGACGAAGCTCGTGCGGTTCTCGCGCAGGGCGGCCATGGCCTTCTGCACGAGCACCTCGGTGCGCGTGTCGACCGAGCTCGTCGCCTCGTCGAGGATCAGCACGTTCGGCCGGGCGAGGAACGCCCTGGCGATGGTGATGAGCTGCTTCTCGCCGGCCGAGAGGTTGCCGGCCTCGTCGTCGAGCACGGTGTCGTACCCGTCGGGCAGTGCGTGCACGAACCGGTCGACGTAGGCGGCCACGGCCGCTGCGAGGATCTCCTCCTCGGTGGCATCCGGTCGCCCGTAGGCGATGTTGTCGCGGATCGTGCCCCCGAACAGCCAGGTGTCCTGCAGCACCATGCCCGTGCGCGAGCGCAGGTCGTCGCGGGTCATGTCGTTGATGTCGACGCCGTTGTAGGTGATGCGACCCGAGTCGACGTCGTAGAACCGCATGATGAGGTTCACGAGCGTCGTCTTGCCTGCACCCGTCGGCCCGACGATCGCGACCGTCGAGCCCGGCTCGGCCACGAGGTCCATGTGCTCGATGAGCGGCTTGTCGGGCGAGTAGCTGAACGAGACGTCCTCGAACGCCAGGCGCGCGCCGGCCTCGCCGCCTTCCGCGACGGATGCCGGTGACGCCGGCGTCTCGGGGTCGGCGTCCTGCTCGTCTGCGTCGAGCAGCTCGAAGATGCGCTCGGCGCTCGCGACGCCCGACTGCAGCAGGTTGGCCATGGAGCCGAGCTGGCTGAGCGGCTGCGTGAACTGGCGGGAGTACTGGATGAACGCCTGCACGTCGCCGAGCCGCATGGTGCCGCCGGCGACCATGAGCCCGCCCACGACGGCGATGGCGACATATACGAGGTTCCCGACGAACATCATGGCCGGCATGATGATGCCCGACACGAACTGGGCGCCGAAGCTCGCCGTGTACAGCTCGTCGTTCTTGGCGTCGAATGCCTCGTCGACCTCCTTCTGGCGGCCGAACACCTTGACGAGCGAGTGCCCCGTGAAGGTCTCCTCGATCCGTGCGTTGAGCATGCCGGTGTGCTTCCACTGGGCGGCGAACATCTTCTGCGATCGCTTCGCGATGACGACCGTGATGACCGCCGAGAGGGGGATCGTCACGAGCGCCACGAGGGCGAGCACTGGCGAGATGGTGAACATCATGACCAGCACGCCGACGACCGTCAGCAGCGAGGTCAGCATCTGGCTCATGGTCTGCTGCAGGCTCTGCGACACGTTGTCCATGTCGTTGGTGACCCGCGAGAGCACCTCGCCGCGCTGCATGCCGTCGAAGTACTTCAACGGCAGGCGGTTGATCTTCTCCTCGACGTCCTCGCGCAGGCGGTACACCGTGCGCTGGATTGCGCCGTTCAGCACCCAGCCCTGCAGCCACATGAACAGCGAGGCCAGCAGGTAGAGCGCGAGCACGCCCATGAGCACCATGCCGAGCGCCTGGAAGTCGATGCCCGCACCGACGCTGAAGTCGTTCATCGCCGAGACCATGTTGGCGATGTCGTCCTGACCGGCGGCCCGCAGCATCTCGACGGCCTGCGCCTGCGTGGTGCCGGCCGGCATCTGCCCGCCGAGTGCCGACGAGACGACGCCCTCGAAGATGATGTTCGTGCCCTCGCCGAGCAGTTTCGGCCCGAGCACGCTGAAGACGACGCCGATGATGGCGAGCACGGTCACGCTGATGACGGGCCACGCCTCGGGGCGGAGCCGCCCGATGAGCCGCTTCGCCGACGGCCAGAAGTCGATGGCCTTCTGCACGGGCGCCTGCGCGCCGCCGCCGAACGGACCGCCGCCGCGGCGGGGAGGTGCGGCGGGCGCGGGCGCCGCCTCGGCCTCCGAGGCGACCTCGGCCTGGGTGGCCGCGCTGATCGAGCCGGTATCGGGCTGTGCGTCGCGCTGCTCGGTGGTCATGCTGCGGCCTCCTCGGCGCTGAGCTGGCTGGAGACGATCTCCTCGTAGGTGGGCGAGCTCGCGAGGAGCTCCTCGTGGGTGCCGCGGGCGACGATCTCGCCGTGCTCGAGCACGAGGATCTGGTCGGCGTCGACGATGCTCGAGACCCGCTGGGCGACCACGAACATCGAGGCGTCTCCGATGTCGGCGCGGAGGGCGCGGCGCAGGCGGCCGTCGGTCGCGACGTCGAGTGCCGAGAACGAGTCGTCGAAGACGTAGATCTCCGGTCGTTTCACGAGCGCCCTCGCGATCGCCAGTCGTTGGCGCTGTCCGCCCGAGACATTGGTGCCGCCCTGCGCGATGGGGGCGTCGAGGCCTCCCTTCAGCGCCGAGACGAACCCGCGCGCCTGAGCCACCTCGAGCGCGTGCCAGAGCTCGTCGTCCGTGGCATCCGGCTTTCCGTATCGCAGGTTGGAAGCGACCGTGCCCGAGAACAGGTAGGGCTTCTGCGGCACCAGCCCGATGCGCTCCCAGAGTGCGTCGGGCTCGAGGTCGCGCACGTCGACGCCGTCGATGCGCACGCTGCCCTCGGTCGCGTCGAAGAGCCGGGGGAGCAGGTTGACGAGGGTCGTCTTGCCTGCGCCGGTGCTGCCGATGACCGCCGTCGTCGTGCCCGGCTCGGTCAGGAAGGTCAGGTTGCGCAGCACGGGGGATTCGGCACCGGGGTAGGCGAAGCTCACGTCGTCGAGCTCGATCGCGCCGTGCATGCTGAGCTCGCGGGCGGGCTGCAGCGGGGGCACGACGCTCGAGGTCGTGTCGAGCACCTCGCCGATGCGGTCGGCGCTCACCGACGCGCGCGGGATCATCACGGCCATGAACGTCGCCATCATGACGGCCATGAGGATCTGCATCAGGTACTGCAGGAATGCCATGAGGGTTCCGACCTGCATGCTGCCGTCCTCGATGCGGAATGCGCCGAACCACAGCACCGCGACGCTCGACACGTTGAGCACGGCCATCACGACCGGGAACATGAGGGCCATGAGGCGACCGGCGCGAGTCGCGACATCCGTGATCTCGGCATTCGCGACCTCGAATCGGTCGCGTTCCTCCGGCTCGCGCACGAAGGCGCGGATCACCCTGATGCCGGTCAGCTGCTCGCGGAGCACGAGGTTCACGCGGTCGATCTTCTTCTGCATGACCCGGAACAGCGGCACCATGCGCGTCACGATGAGGCCGACGGCGATGAGCAGCACGGGCACGCTGATCGCGATGAGCCACGACAGCTCGAGGTCCTGCTGCATGGCCATGATCACCCCGCCGATCGCGAGGATCGGAGCCGAGACGAGCATGGTCGACGTCATGAGCACGAGCATCTGCACCTGCTGCACGTCGTTCGTCGTGCGCGTGATGAGCGATGGGGCGCCGAACTTCGAGACCTCGCGCTCCGAGAACTCGCCGACCTTGCGGAACACCCCGCGACGGAGGTCCCGGCCGACGGCCATGGCGACCTTCGCGCCGAAGTAGACGGCGGTGATCGAGCAGGCGACCTGGAGCAGGGTGATGAGCAGCATCCAGCCGCCCGTCGTCAGGATGTACGCGGTGTCGCCGGTGGCGACGCCCTGGTCGATGATGTCGGCGTTGAGCGTCGGCAGGTACAGGGAGGCCATCGACTGCGCGAGTTGGAACACGATGACGCCCACGACCAGCCCCCAGTACGGCTGGACGTAGCGCTTCAACAGGGTGAGGAGCATGCGGTGCGGCTTTCTACGCGGAGACGGATGCGGTGGACGGCGATGCGGTGGACGGCGGCACGGTGGGCGGCGCGGTGGAGGGCGGCACGATGAAGGGCGAGTCGATGACGGATGCCGCGGCGCGGCGTTCGTCGGCGGGTGCGGGCGTGCCGCCGGCATCCGCTCGTGCCGAGAACCCGTGCAGGAGCAGTTCGCTGATCTCGCCCGCGGGCACGATGTCGCCGTTGGTGATCATCGGGTGCGTCATCGAGAAGGTCGCGTACCGGATGAACTGGGCCGCACGCCGCGGTGGGACGGCGAGCTGCTCGCGGTGCGGCAGCAGCACGTCGGTGATCGCCTGGATGACGGGCTCGTTGTCCGGCGGGCGCCGCTTGGCCTGTTCGGGGGTGCGCTCGTGGAAGCCGAGGATCGCGACGAGCGCGAAGATCTGCTCGGTGCGGTGCTGCGTGAGCTCGACGATGGTGCGGATCACGTCCTCGAGCTCGGCGGACGCCGGGATCTCCCGGATCGCGTCGACCATGGAGGTCGCCTCGATGTGCCGGTGGATCGAGTCGTGGATGAGCTCGTCCTTGTCCTGGAACACGGAGTACAGCGTGCCCTCGGCCACCCCGGCCGCCTCGGCGAGCTGCTTGCTGGTCACGTCGCGCCCGTACTGCACGAGCAGCGGCACCGCCGCGTCCATGATCGAGGCGCGTCGCTCGTCGCGACTCAGCGGCTTCGCCCGTCGTGTGCGTTCGGTCATGAGTGCGATCATAACTGAATGAGCGCTCACTCAGAAGACTCATCGCAGATGAGCGGCTGTTTCGAGGTGGCCTGTTCGAGCGAGCGGATGCCGGCGGCGGGCGCGGATGTCGGCCGTCACCGCGGAGCGCGGGCGCCCCGGCTCACGTGCGACACGCCCGGGGTGTGTGTTGGATTTGTGTGGTCGGGGTGGGGGTGCGTATGTTTATCCATGTCGCCGCGGCGGTCGGGTCTTCGGGCCGGATGGTCGGGTGCGGTTCTAGCCAAATAACCTCGAAGGCGCAGGAATGCGACTCGGTGATTTCAAGTCTAGGATTGAACCTTTCTCCTCTTGGTGTTCTCAGCTGGTTTCCGGTTTGGGTGTGCTGGGTGGTGGTATGGTTGGCAGGTTGCCCTGAATTGCAGGTCCACGGGTTGTGGGTGTCTGGTTTTGTGGCGTCTGGTTCTTGAGAACTCAACAGCGT
>NZ_FOZD01000004.1 GCF_900113185.1 Agromyces sp. CF514
GGTAATGGTTGTCCGGCGGTGTCCTACTCTCCCACAGGGTCCCCCCTGCAGTACCATCGGCGCTGCGAGTCTTAGCTTCCGGGTTCGGAATGTGTCCGGGCGTTTCCCTCGCGCTATGGCCGCCGAAACTCTTGCCACATCCTGCACCAACCCTGTGGGGTGGTGGGTGTGTAGTCTCGGTGACCCCATCCGGGTCGGTCTGGTGGGACCGGTACGGATGGGTGTCGTGTGTTGAGTTGTATGTTGTGTTTCCGTCTGTTGGGAACCACAGAGTGGACGCGAGTCATCAGGCCACACACACGCCTTTTACGTGAATGAACACTTTCGTGTGTGTGTAGTGAGGTTTCAAGTTATCGGCTTATTAGTACCGGTCAGCTCCGACAGTCGTTAGTCCTGTCTTCCACATCCGGCCTATCAACCCAGTCGTCTGGCTGGGAGCCTCTCACCCGAAGGTATGGAAATCTCATCTTGAGGCCGGCTTCCCGCTTAGATGCTTTCAGCGGTTATCCATCCCGAACGTAGCTAACCAGCGGTGCTCCTGGCGGAACAACTGGCACACCAGAGGTTCGTCCAACCCGGTCCTCTCGTACTAGGGTCAGATCCTCTCAAATTTCCTGCGCGCGCAGAGGATAGGGACCGAACTGTCTCACGACGTTCTAAACCCAGCTCGCGTACCGCTTTAATGGGCGAACAGCCCAACCCTTGGGACCTACTCCAGCCCCAGGATGCGACGAGCCGACATCGAGGTGCCAAACCATGCCGTCGATATGGACTCTTGGGCAAGATCAGCCTGTTATCCCCGAGGTACCTTTTATCCGTTGAGCGACAGCGCTTCCACAAGCCACTGCCGGATCACTAGTCCCGACTTTCGTCCCTGCTCGACCTGTCAGTCTCACAGTCAAGCTCCCTTGTGCACTTACACTCGCCACCTGATTGCCAACCAGGTTGAGGGAACCTTTGGGCGCCTCCGTTACTTTTTGGGAGGCAACCGCCCCAGTTAAACTACCCACCAGGCACTGTCCCTGAACCGGATCACGGTTCGAAGTTAGATATCCAGAGTGACCAGAGTGGTATTTCAACAATGACTCCACCGACACTAGCGTGCCAGCTTCACAGTCTCCCACCTATCCTACACAAGCCACACCGAACACCAATACCAAGCTGTAGTAAAGGTCACGGGGTCTTTCCGTCCTTCTGCGCGTAACGAGCATCTTTACTCGTAATGCAATTTCGCCGAGTTCGCGGTTGAGACAGCTGGGAAGTCGTTACGCCATTCGTGCAGGTCGGAACTTACCCGACAAGGAATTTCGCTACCTTAGGATGGTTATAGTTACCACCGCCGTTTACTGGGGCTTAAATTCTCAGCTTCGCCTTGCGGCTAACCGGTCCTCTTAACCTTCCAGCACCGGGCAGGCGTCAGTCCGTATACATCGTCTTGCGACTTGGCACGGACCTGTGTTTTTAGTAAACAGTCGCTTCCCACTGGTCTCTGCGGCCCTGCAGCGCTTCCCCAAGCAAGTTGGTTCACGCCTTAGGCCCCCCTTCTCCCGAAGTTACGGGGGCATTTTGCCGAGTTCCTTAACCACGATTCTCTCGATCTCCTTAGTATTCTCTACCTGACCACCTGAGTCGGTTTGGGGTACGGGCGGCTGGAACCTCGCGTCGATGCTTTTCTCGGCAGCATAGGATCACCCACTTTTCATCCGCATCGTGTCTCAGCCATCATGAGCGACGGATTTGCCTATCGCTCGGCCTACGCACTTGCCCCGGGTCAACCATCGCCCGGGTTGGGCTACCTTCCTGCGTCACACCTGTTAATACGCTCACTCCACCAGATGGGGTCGCATGCCGCCTCACGATCGTCCCCGAAGGGATCCACGCGTCTTGGGATGCTTAGCACTCCTGATTTCATGTGGGCGGTTCTTCGCCGGTACGGGAATATCAACCCGTTGTCCATCGACTACGCCTGTCGGCCTCGCCTTAGGTCCCGACTTACCCAGGGCAGATTAGCTTGACCCTGGAACCCTTGGTCTTCCGGAGGACGGGTTTCTCACCCGTCTTTCGCTACTCATGCCTGCATTCTCACTCGTGTGGCCTCCACGGCTGGTTTACACCGCCGCTTCACTGCCCACACGACGCTCTCCTACCCATCAACACGGCTGGACCACGAAGGCCTACCTGTATATGTCAATGCCACAACTTCGGTGGCGTGCTTGAGCCCCGTTACATTGTCGGCGCGGAATCACTTGACCAGTGAGCTATTACGCACTCTTTCAAGGGTGGCTGCTTCTAAGCCAACCTCCTGGTTGTCTGTGCAACTCCACATCCTTTCCCACTTAGCACGCGCTTAGGGACCTTAGTTGGTGGTCTGGGTTGTTTCCCTCTCGACGATGAAGCTTATCCCCCACCGTCTCACTGCTGCGCTCTCACTTACCGGCATTCGGAGTTTGGCTGACGTCAGTAACCTTTTGGGGCCCATCGGCCATCCAGTAGCTCTACCTCCGGCAAGAAACACGCAACGCTGCACCTAAATGCATTTCGGAGAGAACCAGCTATCACGAAGTTTGATTGGCCTTTCACCCCTATCCACAGCTCATCCCCTCCATTTTCAACTGAAGTGGGTTCGGTCCTCCACGACGTCTTACCGTCGCTTCAACCTGGCCATGGATAGATCACTTCGCTTCGGGTCTAGGACCTGCGACTGAATCGCCCTATTCAGACTCGCTTTCGCTACGGCTGCCCCACACGGGTTAACCTCGCCACAGATCACTAACTCGCAGGCTCATTCTTCAAAAGGCACGCTGTCACACCAACAAGGGTGCTCCAACGGTTTGTAAGCAAACGGTTTCAGGTACTATTTCACTCCCCTCCCGGGGTACTTTTCACCTTTCCCTCACGGTACTTGTCCGCTATCGGTCATCTGGGAGTATTTAGGCTTATCAGGTGGTCCTGACAGATTCACGCGGGATTTCTCGGGCCCCGCGCTACTTGGGATACCTCTCCGGCCGGCCAGGCATTTCGACTACGGGACTCACACCCACTCCGGTCCGCCTTTCAATGCGGTTCGTCTATACCTGACGCGTCACCGTGACTGCACGGCAGTACAGTCCGAAAGGTCCCACAACCCCGACCATGCAACCCCTGCCGGGTATCACACATGGCTCGGTTTAGCCTCTTCCGCGTTCGCTCGCCACTACTTACGGAATCACGGTTGTTTTCTCTTCCTGTGGGTACTGAGATGTTTCACTTCCCCACGTTCCCTCTACCCGCCCTATATATTCAGGCGGGAGTCACCAGGTCACCCAAAGGGCCTGGCGGGGTTTCCCCATTCGGAAATCCTCGGATCACAGCTCGTTTATCAGCTCCCCGAGGCTTATCGCAGATTACGACGTCCTTCTTCGGCTCCAGATGCCAAGGCATCCACCGTTTGCTCTTAGAAACTTGAAATCACATGAGTTCGATCGAATTCGTATCCGACACCGAAGTGCCGGAGAAATTGACCAGTGAACACACCGAACAACACCCCGAAAGATGTCATCCAATGCGATTCACCTTTTGTGATCCAGGACCGAAGTCCTGAATCTAAGATGCTCGCGTCCACTATGTAGTTCTCAACAGACGGCCAGAACCCCCACCCCACCGAATCATCAACCATCGGCTTCGTGAAGGTCTGAAGAAACCATCACCCCCGAACCAAAGCCCGGGGTTGTCCGGTCCCTCAGGACCCAACAGCGTGCAACGTGCCCGACCGGCCGGCCCCCACCGTTCCAACCCACCGAAGCGGGCGTACTAGGTCTGAACCATTCAGACGAGCACCTATGTTCAATGTTCCACCCATGAGCAGCCAGCGAGCCACATTGGACCCGATCTGGCCTGCACTGCAGAAACCCCGAAGGACTTCTGAGTTGCTCCTTAGAAAGGAGGTGATCCAGCCGCACCTTCCGGTACGGCTACCTTGTTACGACTTAGTCCTAATCACCGATCCCACCTTCGACGGCTCCCTCCACAAGGGTTAGGCCACCGGCTTCGGGTGTTACCGACTTTCATGACTTGACGGGCGGTGTGTACAAGGCCCGGGAACGTATTCACCGCAGCGTTGCTGATCTGCGATTACTAGCGACTCCGACTTCATGAGGTCGAGTTGCAGACCTCAATCCGAACTGAGACCGGCTTTTTGGGATTCGCTCCGCCTTACGACATCGCAGCCCTTTGTACCGGCCATTGTAGCATGCGTGAAGCCCAAGACATAAGGGGCATGATGATTTGACGTCATCCCCACCTTCCTCCGAGTTGACCCCGGCAGTCTCACATGAGTTCCCACCATTACGTGCTGGCAACATGCGACGAGGGTTGCGCTCGTTGCGGGACTTAACCCAACATCTCACGACACGAGCTGACGACAACCATGCACCACCTGTAACCGAGTGTCCAAAGAGTTCCCTATTTCTAGGGCGTTCTCGGTCATGTCAAGCCTTGGTAAGGTTCTTCGCGTTGCATCGAATTAATCCGCATGCTCCGCCGCTTGTGCGGGCCCCCGTCAATTCCTTTGAGTTTTAGCCTTGCGGCCGTACTCCCCAGGCGGGGCGCTTAATGCGTTAGCTACGACACGGAAACCGTGGAAAGGTCCCCACATCTAGCGCCCAACGTTTACGGCGTGGACTACCAGGGTATCTAATCCTGTTCGCTCCCCACGCTTTCGCTCCTCAGCGTCAGTTACGGCCCAGAGAACTGCCTTCGCCATCGGTGTTCCTCCTGATATCTGCGCATTCCACCGCTACACCAGGAATTCCATTCTCCCCTACCGCACTCTAGTCTGCCCGTACCCACTGCAGGCTGGAGGTTGAGCCTCCAGATTTCACAGCAGACGCGACAAACCGCCTACGAGCTCTTTACGCCCAATAATTCCGGACAACGCTCGGACCCTACGTATTACCGCGGCTGCTGGCACGTAGTTAGCCGGTCCTTTTTCTGCAAGTACCGTCAAGGAGCAAGCTCCCCTTCTTCCTTACTAAAAGCGGTTTACAACCCGAAGGCCGTCATCCCGCACGCGGCGTTGCTGCATCAGGCTTTCGCCCATTGTGCAATATTCCCCACTGCTGCCTCCCGTAGGAGTCTGGGCCGTGTCTCAGTCCCAGTGTGGCCGGTCACCCTCTCAGGCCGGCTACCCGTCGACGCCTTGGTGAGCCATTACCTCACCAACAAGCTGATAGGCCGCGAGTCCATCCCAGACCGAAAAAACTTTCCACCCCAAACCATGCGGTTCGAGGTCCTATCCGGTATTAGACGTCGTTTCCAACGCTTATCCCAGAGTCCAGGGCAGGTTACTCACGTGTTACTCACCCGTTCGCCACTAATCCCCCCAGCAAGCTGGAGTTCATCGTTCGACTTGCATGTGTTAAGCACGCCGCCAGCGTTCGTCCTGAGCCAGGATCAAACTCTCCAAAAAAATTGTTTCGACCACCCCCGAAGAGGCGATCAGAGTTTGTTCACTGACAGAGAAACAACTGACTAATAAAAATCAAATTGTCCATCAATCAAAGGAATCCCACCCATCCCCGAAAGGACAGATTGGGGTTCAAAAAATTGGCATTGAACATAGTGCACGCTGTTGAGTTCTCAAGAACCAGACGCCACAAAACCAGACACCCACAACCCGTGGACCTGCAATTCAGGGCAACCTGCCAACCATACCACCAC